>JBAIXJ010000087.1:0-1536 GCA_037916645.1 Opitutales bacterium
AACCGGGACGCGATCATGGCCAGCAGGCCGATGCCGGCCAGGGCGCCCGCCGTCTTCAGCGCCGCCGTCATGATTTCCTGCACCGCCGCGGTCGTCAGGTTGACCAGGGCTTCGACGGTCTCCGCGGGCACGTTGGCCTTGAGATTCGGCAGCAAGAGATCCGAAAAAAGCGACCGCGTGATCGGCACGACCGGGAAGGCAAGCGCGGCCGCCAAGAGTCCGGCGCAGAAGCACGGGATCCCCCACCAGAGCAGCAGGCCGCGCAGCGAGCGTACGCCAAACAGCGTCACCAGCAGCAGCAGGACCGCGGGAATCGCCGGGCTCCACGTGGCCCAGGTCTCCATGCGCTGCACCGTTTCGCGCGCCTTTTTCAGGGCGCTGATCGCCTGGGCGGTGCCGGCGGAGGCCGGGGCCAGCGTCATCAGATCCACCGTGTCCGGAAGCTGGCCGGCCATCTGGCCGGTCAGGTCGCGAAGTTTGGCCCGAATCTGCGGCAAATATTCGTCCGGCGGACGGAAATCAACCGGCAGGCCGCCGGCCTCCTGCAGTTGCTGCTTCGTGCCGGGCGGTTTGGACGCGAGCATCGCCAGGTAGGCCTCGGCCGCCTCCGGGCCCGCGAGCCGGCGCTTCAGATCGCCGAGCGAGACTTGCACCACCGGCGCCGCCGCGGTCGAGTGCAGAAAGCTGTCGCACTGATCCAAGCCGCTCTCGACCTGCTGGCGCAAATACGCGGGCGGAACGATCGCCCCGGACAGCGTCTGCCAATCCGCGGGCGTGAGTTTCCGGATGAACGCGTCGCCCGCCTCCCCGCCTTCGTCGGCCGATACGCTTTTCGCGACCCGGGAGTGCTTGACCAGGTCCGCCAGCAGGTCCGGCAGCCGCTCATAGAATCGCTCGTGGACGAGGGCAGCCTTGTAGATCTGCGCCCGCCCGAAGCGGGTCGCCGCCGCGTGAAAGATCACGACCGCCACCGTGGCCAGAACAAACAGGACCGCCGACACGGCGGCCAGGAAGCGCGCGAGGAAATGAAGCATGGTGCGGTTCCCTTAGCGGGTAATGAACCCGCCGTCGAGACCACCGTGGGTTGTGAATGACCGGGGACGAATCCTTGATTCGGGTGGCGAGTAGCGGGTAGTGAGTAGTGAGCATGGGTCTCCACCGGAGCCCGCGTGCTCGACTTCTACGGTTCAGAGTTCCTACTCGCTACCCGCTACTCACTACTCGCTACTCCCTTCCCATGAGCATTCCGTATCAGATCATAGTTTGCGGCAGCATCGTGCCCGACCCGCTGCAGACCCTCGAACCGATCACCGGCCCGACCGGTCCGGCCCTGAAGAACGAAATGATGCTGCCGGCGGTGCTCGATCCCTGGGCCGGCCACGCCCTGTTCGAGGCGGCGCACCTGGCGAAGAGCGCGCCGGGCAGCAAGGTGTGGCTCGTGAGCCTCGGCCCGAAGGCCAAGCTCCAGCAGGTGATGATGACCGTGGCCCAGAAGGTGCCGTTCGAACTGGTGGCGCTCGACGGGCCGTCCGGCGG
>JBAIXJ010000088.1:0-6697 GCA_037916645.1 Opitutales bacterium
ACCTGAACAATGACGGCCAGCAGGACATCTACTCCCATCTCGGGGGCGCGTTGCTGGGCGACCATTATCCCAGCCAGCTTTTCGCCAATCCGGGCAACGACAACCACTGGATCAAGCTGAAGCTCGAGGGCGTGCGGTCGAACCGGTCCGCCATCGGCGCCCGCATCAAGGTCGTGGCGCGGACGGCGGACGGCGAGCGGGCGATCTACCGCACGGTGGGCAGCGGCGGCAGTTTCGGTTGCTCGCCGCTGCGCCAGGAAATTGGCCTCGGCCGGGCCCGCGCGATCGAGCGCGTGGAGATCTTCTGGCCGGCGACCGGGAAGACCCAGGTGGTCCGCGACCTGGCCATGGACCGCTGCTACGCCATCCGCGAGGGCGACCCCGGGGCGCGCGAGATCCGACTCCGGAGCTTTGCCTGGCCGGTGCCGGGAGCCAGGCCGGCGGAACTCCATCCTCCGGCCGACGGGAGTGGCGGCGGATGACGATCGGCACGGGCGCCGCCCCGCGGATTCTATAGTTAGAACGAAGGGTCGATTGCCCGGCGGGCGCGGGAGCCGCCAGCTTATGGTGCCGGCGCCACCGGAAATGCGGCCGGATCGGATTTGCCGCCGAGTCCGGTCCGGGCGCGGTGGCCCGTCGAGGACATGAACGAATTCCAGGACATTGCACCCGCCGCGCCGCTGGCGCGCCGCAACGGGGGAATGCCGCGATCCGTCGGGCGTCCCGAGCGTGCCTTGGCGCGGCGGGAGGTGACGGAGGGGCCGTTGCGGGCGCCGGACACGGCCCTCGAGGAGCGGTTCCTAGCCGGAGCCGGCGGGAGGGGGCAGGATCACGAGGGTGAGGTGACCTTCGGGCCCGCGGCCGGGCATCCGCGGCCGGAGGCGGTCCCGCATCGAAACGGCAAAGCGCGGAACATTCCGGTCGAGGAGGCGATCATCAGCCGCTACCTCGCGGGCGAGTGCAACGCGGAGGAGACCCTGCTGGAAATCTACCACGCGGCGATCTCCATGCACCGCGCGGAAGCCGTGGCCCGGACGCTGTGGGGCGCGCGCCTGAGCGTGGGGGCCATCAGCACCCTGAACCGGAAGATCGCCACGCGGACGGATCTGTGGCGGACGCGTTCCATCCGGCGGCCGTATCCCTACGTTTTTTTGGGCCGGGTGGCGGTCAAGCACCGGGCGGGCGGGCAGATCCGGGAGAGCGTCATTCTGGTCGCTGTGGGCGTGAGCCCGCTGGGGTTTCGGGAGGTGCTCGGCGTCGCTGAGGATGCGAACCGGGACGGCGCGGGGTGGCGCGACTTTCTGGAGCTTCTCAAGAAGCGCGGGCTCGCGGGCGTGCGGTTGTTCGTCAGCGATCCCAACCAGGAGGCGGAGGAGGGCATCGCCGCGACTTTTCCGGAGGCGGCCCACCAGGTCTGCCTGCGCCAGCTGGAGCACGACGTCCTCACGCGGGTGCCGACCGGACACCTGGCGCGGGTGACCGCCGCGCTCGACACGGTCTTGAGCAGCGAAAGCGCGGCCTCCGCGCGCCAGCACACGGTCTGGCTGGTGGCCGAATTGAAGCTGCTGAAGCTGCCCGTTGCGGCCCGGATCCTGGAGCGAGCGGAGGATCGCATGGCCAGCTACTATGCGTTTCCTCGCGGCCACTGGAAGGTGCTGCGGTCGAATTTCCCGCTCATGCGGATCCTGCGCCAGATTCGCGAGCGCGCCCGGGTGATCGGGCCCCTGTCGGATTCCGACGCCGCCGTGCTCATCGTCAGCGCGCGGCTGCGGTTCGTCGCCCGGCTGTGGTCGGCGGCGCGAAACCGGCTGACCATGGGACCGTCTGTTGACGAGGGCCGGACCACGGCGGCCAGCCCGGGGCTCCAGGCCGCGCTCGGGTGACGGTTGGCCTGCCGGCGCGGATCACGCCGTCAGGGAGCGGGCCGTTTTTCCCGGCTCAATCCCATCGCCACCGTGAGGATCCCGCCGACGGCATTGGCCGCCGCGCACCCGAGCATCGTGAGGGCCGCGGTCCGCATGCCCGGACCGTGGCCCCAGAATGCGAGCCCCCCGTCGGTCAGTGCGAGGGCCATCAGGAAGGCGGGGAAGGCCATGAAGCACGCGGCGAGGCGCCACGCCAGGGTGGCGAAGGCCGTCGGCGCGCGGCTCAGGGTGAGCGCGAACAGGCCGAGCACGAGGTTGCAGCCGAAGACGACCCAGAGCGCGCGAATCGCCCGTTCCGGTGTGGCCTTGGGGAACGCGTCCGTCTTGACGGCGGGAATGACGAGGAGCGCGACAAGCAGCGCGCTGAGCGCGAAGAGCGCGAACGCGGCGATCGGAAGACGGCGGGGTTTCATCGGGGGCGGGGCCGGCGTGAGGTTGGGCCTCAGCCGCGTGTACGCCCAAGCGCCCGGACAATCAACCGCGGAATCGCGCGGCCGACGTCACTTCGCCCCCGGCTCGAACTCCAGGAATTTCGGATTGCCGATGATGACGTTGACGTCGGGCAGGCGCCGGCGCACCAGGCCGTGGCTGTCCTCGCCGAAGAACCGTGACGCCTGCTGCGCCATCACGAGCAGCGCCTTGTCGAATTCATTGCGCCGCTCGGGAAGGCTGAAGCGCGCCTCCCAGAGGAGCTTTCGCTGCTTCTGTTTCCAGAGCAGCTGGAAGTCATAGGCGAGCAGCACCACGAAGTAGCGGCTCTCCTCGACGTCGTCGACGATGTCGCCGCGAATGAAACCCAGCGCCGTCCCCTGGTAGCCGTCCGTGCGGCGGAGGTCCGGCAGGTAGCCGAGGACCATGGCGTTCTCGGCGTTCGTCCGGTCGCGGCGGCGGTTGGCCATCGCAATCATCAGATCGGCCTGCGCCAGCGCGCTATCCCGTCCTCCTTCGAGAACCGAGCGTTGCTGCCGTTCGCCTGAGCCGGCCAGGAAGGAGCGGTTGGAAGGCGGAAGCGGCGACGCCGAGCCGGGGCCCATCAAGCTTTGCGCAATCTGGTACTCCGGGGACGTCGCGGTGTCGTTGGTGCCGCTGGTGGTGCCCCAGTACACCATGAGCAGCAGGTCGGTCCGGTCGGGAGCCTTGGGGTCGGCGGGCACATACTGCCGCGCGGCCAGCGACGGGGCGAGAAGGCGGGCGACATCCAGGAAGCGCAGCCGGTCGATGGAGAAATCTTTCAGGGATCCGCCCCACCGGCCGCCCTCGCCGAAGGCGTAGGTTTCGGGCTTGAAACCGCCGCCGGGCAGCGGGGTCCGCGTGTAGGCGGGGCTCGCGGCGGCGTACACCGCGACCACGCCGGCGCCGTCGGCCGCGAGCGGGATCGCGGGGAGCAGGAGCAGCGCGCCGGCGGCGAGGACGAGGCGGGAGGGAGGCGGGCTCATTTTGGCTTTGGGGGCGTGAAGTCGAAGGGCGTCGTCGCCCGGGTCTCGATCGGAGCGCTGTGCCGGATCTGGGGCAGGAAACGCCATTCGCAGATGACGGCGAGCGCGGCCGCGATTGACCGCGCGGGCCAGTCGGTCGGGGCCCATGTAAATTTCAGCCGTCGCAAAAGACAAGCCTCCGGGAGCGGTCGGGCGTGGATGGCGAAGCAGCCTTGGCGTTGGCGGCGAAGCGGGCCAGCATCGGCCATCCCTCCTTCGCCCATGAAACGCACCCTTGTTGCCCTGATCCTCCTCGCGGGCGCCGCCCGCCTCGCCGCGCAAGATGTCCGCACCGAAACCACCAGCCCGGCCAACGCTGCCGACGCCCAGCCAAACAGCGACCGGGTTCCCCCCGGGTACGCGATCGCGACGACGCTCCAGCGCGTCGTGGTGCTGCGCTTCAAGTATCAGGCGGACCTGCTCGCCGGCCTCGAGGCCGCGGTGCGTGAGCAAAAGATCCGCCACGCCGTCATTCTCGCCGGCATCGGGTCGGTGCGCAGCTACCACTACCACGCGGTCTCCAACCGCGAGTTCCCGTCGAAGAACATCTTCGTGCGCAATGCCGCCAAGCCGGCCGACATCGCGAGCGTGAACGGCTACGTGATCGATGGCCGCGTCCACGCCCACGTGGTGTTTTCGGATGAACACCAGGCGTTCGGCGGCCACCTCGAATCCGGCACCTCGGTGTTCACCTTCGCGATCGTCACCCTCGGCGTGCTCGACGACGCCACGAAATTCGAACACCTGGACGACAAGAATTACCGGTAGCCGGGTCCGCGCCCTCACGGCCGCGACTGCGACGGCGGGTGGGCGAAATGCGGATTCGTGCCCCGCGCCACCGAAAGGGGAATCGGGGATCCGCCTACGCTCGCCCGGAAGCGAAAACCGGATCTTCCGGCGACGGCGGCGGCGGCGCCCAGTCCGCCGGCAGCTCCAGCCATTCGAGGGCCGCGGCCCGGCGGCGGAACACCCGGTACTCGTCGAGGGCCTCGGGCCGGAGTTGTTCATACATCCGGGCGAGCCCGAAGCCGAGGTTGCCTGAGACCAGCGCGGCCCGCCGCGCACCCTTCCCGAAAGGATTGAGTCGGGCCGCCTCCCGGACGCCGCCGGCGGTGACCTTGAACTTCTCGATCGCGGTGAAGTCGATCAACTGACGGAAATCCGGCCGGAACCGCGGATCCGCGCGCAGGTGCCGGGAGTGCGCGACGAGTTCGTCGTTGGTGAAGACGCCCCACGCGCGGCTCCACACGAGCCGGTGGGCCACGTCAAACTGGCAGGTAGCAGGCACGCCGGATCAATGGCGGCCGGAAGGAATCGTGGCAATTCCCAAGGGATTCGCGGGCCGGCCGCCGCGCCCGAAGTGCGAAGGTAATGTCAGCATGTTGCATCAGTGAATTCGGATATTTGCGGACTCGACGCCCGCGTGACGGCGGACTAATGGAGAAGCTGACTCCGGGTCCGCGGCGCCCGCACAAGGAATCGCCTTGCCGGCCCGGACGCGCGCAGCGCCTACCCCCGCACCACGATTGTCCGCCCATGAGCTTCTACTTCATCGGCCAGCCCGATCCCGAGGACCCGCATCGCTGGACCTACAACACCGGCGTCCATTCGACGATGGCGATTGTCGAGGCTTTGAAGCAGGCGGGCTTCACCGCGCTCACCCTCAAGAACAGCGAGAGCATCGCGCCGTATCTGGACGAGCTGGATATCGCCAAGGCCGGGGCGACGCGGGAGGACGTGGAGCGGATCTGCGCGGCCGCCGACCCCGAGCTGAAGCCGTCGCGGCCGCCGCCGGGCACGCCGGCGCGCCGGTTTTCGCTCTGAGCCGCGGGGCGCGCGTCAGTTCGGGTCGTCGAGCACGAACTCGGGGTCGATCACCCGCCGCAGCAGGGCCTCGAAGCGGCGGAGCGGGGCGTCGAACGCCGGCGTGGCGTCGCTGCATTCCGGCACGAAGATCGGCGCGACCGCCGGCGGATTCTGCAGCGTGAGCGGCGCCAGCGCGCGCGTCTGTTCGAGCGTCTGGCTGACGTAGAAGGTCCGCACGAAATACCCGGCGTCGTCCGGGCGCCGCCAGAGTTCGAAGACCAGCGCTCCGCCCGGCAGCACCGGATTCGCCTGCGTGCCCGGCAGCCACCAGTTGAGGCCGAGCAGCCCGCCGAGATTCATCAGATTGGTGTCGTGCCCCACGAGCACGACCAGGCGCGACTCGGGCGGGGCCAGCGCGCCCGGGTCGACGCGCCCCTCCGCGGCCTGATGCAGCGTGCGGAGGAGATGACTCGCCAGATTCGAGGCCTGCACCTGCGCGGCGTAGAACGTGCGCTGGCTGAGGTCGAAGCCGAGCGAGTGGAGCTCGAGGAGCTGGGGCAACGCCTCCGGAGCCAGCCGCCCCCAGCCGACTTGGTCCATCGGCATGCCGTCGGCGTATTCCAGCAGCAGGTTCTCGCACAGGCCCATGGCCGTCGCGAGCGGCCCCACCAGGTCCACCGAATGGTCGCCGTGGCCGGGGCGCGCGCCGGCCGGCAGGTCGAGCAGCGCCACCTTGCCCGCGGGGGTCCCGCCCTCATTGCCGAACAGCACCCGGTGCAGCGTCGCGAACTCGGCCCGGTGGGCCTGGACCACCCAGGCGAGATCGCCGCCGACGCGGCCCAGCAGGGCGGCCGCCGCCCGCGCCCGGTCCGGCCGGCCGATCGGCAGGCTCGCGGCGCGGTACAGCGGGTCGAGCGTCCCTTCCGGGCGGGCGTGCACCTCCGGGGCGACGCCGGGGATGAGGCCGGCGGCCAGGTCGCGCGCCGTCTCGAGACAGCGCTGGTCGGTGTCGGCGCGGAGGAAGATGCGGGCTGCGTCGTCCTGCGGGCGGCCCGTCAGTGCGCCGCGGTCGACCAGCAGCGCCCGATAGTATGCCCCCATCAGCACCATCTGCTGCTTGCCGTGCGGGGTGAGGTGCCCCGGTGGCACTTCCCATTGCGGCCAGGGCTGCGCCGCGTACGGGGCCAGCGCTTCGTTGGTGGCCAGCGGCGAGCGGACGCCGTGGCGGGTCACGATGATGGCGAGGCGGAGTTCCCCGTCGGCCGGCGCCGTGGCGCGGATCGGCAGGACGGCCAGGACGGCGAGGACGGCGAAGCCAAGGAGGGCGGGGCGGAGCAGGGAGCGGCGGGGCGGCATGGCGGGAATCCGGCTTAGTCAAGCGGCCGGCCCACGGCGTTCCATTCAAAAGTCCCGGGTTCCGACCGCGCCGGCGCGCCCGCCAGCGGCAGGTTGAAATTTGGGCCGGACCGTGCCTAATCCACGGACATGACT
>JBAIXJ010000089.1:0-2427 GCA_037916645.1 Opitutales bacterium
TCAGCAACGGCGAGGAGATCTGGTTCCGCGTGGCCTTCAAGCCCACGGCCACCATCCTGCGCCCGCAGGCGACGGTCGACACCCAGGGCCGGGCGACCGAGCTGCAGGGGCGCGGCCGTCATGACCCCTGCGTGCTCCCGCGCGCGGTGCCCATCGTCGAGGCGATGACCGCGCTGGTGCTGGTCGACCACTGGATGCGCCAGAGCGCGCAGAATCAGACGTTCAAGTTTTGAAGTCGGAGTGTCTTTACCGAAGGCCGCAAAGGGCGCGGTGCCCGGCAGTGGTCCAGGTCTTCTCATTTGGCGCCTCTTTGTGTTCTCCGTGTCTTTGTGGTGCAGACCATGCCTGACCGTCCGCTAGTTTACCTCATCCTCGGCGCCGCGGGCTCTGGCCGGCGCGAAATCGTCGCCGACCTCATCGAGAACGGGCCCGACGGGCGGGACGGCACGCTGTCGCTCCTCGCCGCCGGCGAGGAGCCCGACCCGCACGACGGGCGGCTGGGCGCCACCGCGCGCTGGACTTGGACGGACGGCCGCATCGAGTCGCCGGCGCTAGGCGGTGCCGCCCGCATCTTCCTTTTCGCCGACGGCCGCCGCAATCCGATAGACCAGGTGGAGGCGTTGATCCCATGGCTCCATGCGCACCATGCCGCCCTCGCGCGCGTCCTCTGCGTGGTACATTGCGGCCTCGCCGCGCGGCACCCGGCGCTGGGCCCCTGGTTTGACGCGTGCGTGCATTTCGCCGACGTCGTGCTGCTCAACCGGCGCGAGGGCGTCGCCCAGAAATGGCTGTCAGACTTCCAGGCGCGGTATGCGTCGCAGTTCCTGCCCTGCCTGTTCGAACCCGTGAAGGCGGGCTGCGTCCAGAACCCGGCCCTGGTCCTCGAGCCCCAGGCCCGGCGCATGACGCACGTCTTCGACGAGGAGCCCAACTGGGAGGTGACGGGCGGCGAAGACGAGGACGCCGACGAGGCAGAGGAGATCGAGGCGCACCCCGAGGAGGATCCGTGGCTGGCGCGACGCCGGGGCGGCCGGCGCGTCCGGGAGCTGCCGGACATCGCGGAATACCTTGCCTGAAAATCGGCGGAATTCGCCCCCCACGGCGTGCTATGCTGGGCGAAAACTCTCCGCCATGATCGATTCCGCCATGCCCGCCACCTCCCGAACCTCCCTGCCGTCGTCCCGCGTCATGTACCGGGCGCTCACCCGGCGCGACAGCACCTACGAAGGCGTGTTTGTCGTCGGGGTGAAAACCACGGGGATTTTCTGCCGCCCCACCTGCCGGGCCAGGAAACCGCGCCCGGAGAACGTCGAATTCTTCGCCACCCCGACCGAAGCGCTCCACGACGGCTACCGGCCCTGCCGGATGTGCCGGCCGATGGACCGGGAGGCGCCGCCGCCGCCCGCCGTGGCGACGCTCCTGCGCGCGGTCGAAGCGAACCCGACCCACCGGCTGGCGGACAAGGAGCTCGCCGAGCTGGGCGTGGATCCTTCGACGGCGCGGCGCAGATTCCGGGCCTACTACGGCATGACGTTCCAGGCCTATCAGCGGGCGCGCCGGATGGGGCTGGCGCTGCACCAGGTCCGCGCCGGGCGCCCGGTGATCGATGCCCAGTTGGACGGCGGGTACGAGTCGTCCAGCGGTTTCCGCGGCGCGTTCCAGCGGATCTTCGGACAGCCGCCGCAGGACGCCGATGCCGCCGCCTGCCTGCTGGCCCGCCGGTTCGAGACGCCGCTGGGCAAGATGCTCGCGCTGGCCGACGGTCAGGGGCTTCGCCTGCTGGAGTTCGTCGATCGGCGCGGACTGGAGAACGAGATCCTCCGGCTGCGCCGCCGGCTCAAGTGCGCGGTCGTGCCAGGCTCGAACGCGGCGCTCGAGGCGGTGGAGACGCAGGTGCGCCGCTATTTTGCGGGCGAGCCCGTGGCGTTCGACCTGCCGCTCGCCCCCGTGGGCTCACCGTTCCAGCAGCGGGTGTGGGCGGCGCTGCAGCGGATCCCGCGCGGCGCCACCAAGTCCTACGCGGAGATCGCGGCCGAGGTCGGCCGGCCCGGCGCGCAGCGGGCCGTCGGCCACGCCAACGGTTCAAACATGCTGTCGATCGTGATCCCCTGTCACCGCGTCATCGCTTCCGACGGTTCGCTCTCCGGCTACGGCGGCGGCGTCTGGCGCAAGCAGCGGCTGCTCGACCTCGAACGCGCGAAATCTTCTTCAACCACTAATGCACACTAATCCTCACTAATCTTGGGGAATCGCCCGAAAGCTGATGAGTGCCCATGAGTGTGGATTAGTGGTTAAGAGAGAATCCGCATTACCGCTTGTGCCTATTTCACGGCCGCGACCGCCTTCACGAACTCCTGCGCCTTGGCCGTGATGGCCGCCCAGTTTTTCTCCTTGAGCGCCTTGGAGTCGACGAGCGCGCTGCCCGCC
>JBAIXJ010000090.1:0-8382 GCA_037916645.1 Opitutales bacterium
GTGCTCATGGGATCGGGGGCAATGGCGGAGGCTGGAGGGACCGGACCCGCGCTGCGCGGCGGCCGGGGATGGGCCGATTCTGTCGGCGGGCCGGCCAAGTAACAAGTGGCAAGTGACAAGTGCCAAGAGGCGGCGAACGGTCTTCCTTCTTGTTACTTGTTCCTTGTGACTCGATACTTCGATTCACGATGCCCTGGGCCCAGGTTCATTGGCGCAGCGATGTGATCGAGAAGCAGACCACGATGCAGGTGCTGCTGCCCGCGGTTGGCCGTCCGCCGTACCCCGCGTTCTACCTCCTGCACGGACTGAGCGATGACTCGACGATCTGGCTGCGCCGCTCGCGCATCGAGGCCTATGCGCGCGAGCTGCCCCTGCTCGTGGTCATGCCGGACGGCTACCGGGGCTTCTACACCGACAACGAGGAGGGGCCGGCCTACGCCCGTCATTTCGGCGAGGAGATCCCCGCCTTTGTCGAACGCAATTTTCCGGCCCGCGCCGCGCGCGGGGCGCGGGCCGTCGGCGGCCTGTCGATGGGCGGCTATGGCGCGTTGCGGCTGGCGCTCGGCTATCCGGACCGCTTCTGTTCGGCCAACAGCCACTCCGGCGCCTTGGCGCGGTTCAACCTCAGCCAGAGTGTCCGCACGGCGCGCCGGCATCGGCTCCTCCGGGATCACCCGCCCGGCTTCCTGGCGGAACTGCGGCGGATCTTTGGACGGCACGTCACCGGATCGCGGCACGATCTGGTGCGCTTGATTCAGCGCGCGCGCCGGCGGGGCCGGCGGCTGCCGCGGATCCTCATCGACTGCGGCACGGACGACGTCCTGCTCGACGCCAACCGGCGGTTCCACCGCGAGCTCGAACGGATGGACGTGCCGCATCTCTACCGGGAGTTTCCCGGCGGCCACGACTGGGATTACTGGGACCTGCACGTCCGCGACGCGCTGGCGTTCCACGCGCGCAACCTCGGCATCGTGACCGCGGACGCCGGATAGCCGGACAGGCGACCCGGCCGACGGCGGGTTGGTTTTCACCACGGATCACACCGATCTCACGGATGAGAACCATCCGTGCCCATCCGTGAAATCCGTGGTGAACCAGGTCCGCCTTACAGCTTGCCGCCGTAAATCGCGCTCTTGCCCAGTTCCTCCTCGATGCGGAGGAGCTGGTTGTACTTGCACACGCGGTCGGTGCGGCAGAGCGAGCCGGTCTTGATCTGGCCCGCGTTGGTCGCCACCGCGATGTCGGCGATCGTCGCATCCTCGGTTTCGCCCGAGCGGTGCGAGATGACCGCGGTGTAGTCGGCCTCCTTGGCCATCTCCACCGCGTCGAGCGTCTCGGTGAGCGAGCCGATCTGGTTGACCTTGACCAGAATCGAGTTCGCCACGCCCTCCTTGATGCCGCGGGCGAGGAACTCGACGTTGGTCACGAACAGGTCGTCGCCCACCAGCTGGACCTTCTTCCCCAGGGCGTCGGTGAGTTTCTTCCAGGTGTCCCAGTCATTCTCCCCGCAGCCGTCCTCGATCGAGATGATCGGGTACTTCGCGGTCAGCTCCTTGTAGAACGCGACCATCTGGTCGCCCGAGAGCTTGCGGCCGTCGGATTTTTTGAAGACGTACTTCTTGCTCGCGGCGTCGTAGAATTCCGAGGCGGCGACGTCGAGGGCGAGTTTGACCTGCTGGCCGAGCGTGTAGCCGGCGTTCTTCACCGCGAGCGCGATGGCGTCGAGCGCCGCCTCGGTGGATTCCAGCTTCGGGGCGAACCCGCCCTCGTCGCCGACGGCGGTGGAAAGGCCCTTGTCCTTGAGCACCTTTTTGAGGGCGTGGAAGACCTCGGCGCCCATCCGCAGCCCCTCGCGGAAGCTGTCGGCGCCGACCGGCATAATCATGAATTCCTGGAAATCGATGGGCGCGTCGGAGTGCGCGCCGCCGTTCATGATGTTCATCATGGGCACGGGCAGCACCTTGGCGTTGGGCCCGCCGAGGTACTTGTAGAGGGGCTGGCCGAGGGCCGCCGCCGCGGCGTGGGCGCTGGCGAGCGAAACGCCGAGGATGGCGTTGGCGCCGAGCTTCGACTTGGTCTTGGTGCCGTCGAGGGCCAGCATTGCGCGATCGATGCCGGTCTGGTCGGTGGCGTCCATGCCGATGAGGGCCGGGGCGATCTTGGCCTTCACGTTGGCCACGGCGTTGAGCACGCCCTTGCCGAGGTAGCGCTTCTTGTCGCCGTCGCGCAACTCGAGCGCCTCGTGTTCGCCGGTGGAGGCGCCGGAGGGCACGGCGGCCCGGCCGAGCTGGCCGGCGGCGAGGCGGACGTCGACTTCGATCGTGGGATTGCCCCGGGAGTCGAGGATTTCGCGGGCGGTGATGGCGGTGATGGTGGTGTTCATGGAAGGAGGGGGGATGGCGCGAGCCAATCGGCGGTAGGCTTTAGGCGATCACGCGGGCAAGGGGAAGGCAAAACCCCGGGCCGCCGGAAGGCACAGTCCGGCTAATGGCCGGCATGCGGCCGGCTTGGGCGGCGCGGCGGGTCCCGCGTTATTCGCGGCGGCCGCACCCTCATCCCCAGGGCACGCGGGTTTCGCCGATGCGCTGGAAGAACCGTTTGACGGCGCCGGGCGGCTTGGGGCGCAGTTCCGCCGGAATCTGGTCGAGGTGGCCCGCGCGCTCGGCGGTCCGGATCGGCGTGACGCCGTCGTAGTTGCGCACGTTCAGCAGCTCGGCGTTCAGGAGCGCCGCCGGGATCTGGTCGAGGTGACCGGCGAACGCCGCCGCATGCACGGCCGTGTCGCCGTGATCGTTCCGCGTGAGGAGCAGGTCCGTCGTCAGCTGCGCCGGCGGGATCCTGGAAAGCTGGCCGGTCTCGGCCGCCGCGTGGATGGCGGTGTAGCCCGATTTGCTGGCCACGCTCAGATTGTCATGCACGAGCAGGTCGGGCGGCACCTGGTCCCAGTGGCCCGCGAGGGCGGCGGCGTGCAGCACCGTGTCCCCGGCGGTGGTCTGGCGCAGCAGGTTCACGCGGGTCAGCAGGGCGGGCGGGATCTGGTCGAGGTGCCCGTTGAGCGCGGCGACGTGGAACACCGATTCGCCGCTGATGTTCCGCTCGGCCAGCAGCGCCTCCGTGAGAAATCCGGCCGGCACCCGGGGCAGCGCGCCGTTTTCGGCGGCCTCGTGCAGGAGCGTGTTGCCCAGCTCGGTTTTGAGGCGCACCACCTCCGCGTCCAGGATGCCCGCCGGCAGCTGCCCGAGATGGCCGTTGGCGGCCGCCACGTGAAAGACGGTGTAGCCGCTGTTGCTCCGGGTGAGCAGGGCTTCGCGCGTGAGCAGCGCCGGCGCGATCTGATCCAGATGTCCGCGCTCCGCCGCGTGGTGGAGCGGGGTGTAGCCGGACTCGTTCTTGCGCAGGAGGTGGTCCCGGGTCAGCGCCGCGGCCGGCAGTTCGCGCAGCCGTCCGTAGCGCGCGGCCGTGTGCACCGGCGTGCTGCCGGCGGCGTTGGGCGCGGTGAGGTTCTCCACCGTGAGGAGGCCCGCTGGCACCTGGAAGAGCGTCCCCTCGCGGATGGCGGTATGCAGGTCTGGTGACTCCATGCTTCGGCCCGTGCGAAGGATAGAACGGTCGCCCCCGAGGCGAGGCAAACCCAATCTCGGCCCGCCGCGCCGGAATGGGTTTGCCAAGCTAAGTCGGGCGCGCACGATAGGTTGCATGACGATTCCCGGCGGCAGCGACGGAGTTGCGCCCGACGAGGGCCGGAGCGCCGTGCTGATCGTCGACGACGAGCGACCCCTGCTGGAAGTCTACTCCGCCGCGCTGAGCCCCTATTTCGAGGTCGCGACGGCCACCTCGGTCCAGGAGGCCGACGCGATTCTGCGCACGCGGCGATTCAAGCTGATCATCTCCGACCACCTCATGCCGGGCGGCAACGGCATGGGTTTCCTGGTCCGCGTGCGGGAGGAATACCCCGAGATGCAGCGGGTGCTGGTGACAGCCTACATGAAACCGGAGATGCTGCTGCGCAGCGTCAACGAGGCCGCGTTGTTCCGCTACCTGTTGAAGCCGGTGAGCCTGACGGATCTGCTGAAAGTCGCGCAGGAAGCCGTCAAGCTCCACGACCAGATGGCCCGGCAAGTGAGTTGACCCGCCACCCATGACACCCGAACCCGAGCCCCCGGCCGCCGCCGACCGCCCCCGCGTCCTCCTTGTCGACGACGAGGCGCAGCTGCTGGGCGCGATGCAGGCGGCACTCGGGGCGCATTACGCCGTCGACACGGCCACGACCGCGGCGGAGGGGGAGAAACTGCTGGCCGCCAAGCCCTACGCCGTGATCGTGTGCGACCATTTGCTGCCGGGCGAGGCGGGGCTGGATTTCCTGGTGCGCATGCGGGAGCGCCATCCGGGCGTCCGCCGCATCCTGCTCACCGGCTACATCAATGCGGAACTGCTGTCGCGGAGCGTCGCCGTGGCGGAGCTCGCCGCCTGCCTGATCAAGCCGGTGCCCGCCGCCGATCTCCTGCGGGTGGTGGGCGCCGCCGCGCGCCGGTGACCGTCCGCGCCCGCGCCCGCCCGGCGCCGGCAGATTCCGACCGGCGGGCGGCCAAGATCTGCACAGCATTGGCCAACGCAGGCGGAGCGGCCGCGGCGGGCCGCGAGTAGGCTGTCGGCCATGCAGGCGCACCCTTCCCTTTCCGCCGGCCTGCCCCGCGGCGTCCGGCTCCTCCTCGAGGCCGGCTGGCTGGTGATCCTCGTGAAATGTGCCGCTGTCCCGTGGGTGATCACGCGCTGGCAGATCCCGGTTCATCCCGGGTGGGTGATTGTGCCGACCGTCATCTTCGGCGTGCTCGTGACGGCGGTCGCGCTGGCCTGGCCGCGGGAGTAGGGGGCCGGCCCCGCGCCGGATTCCCGCGCATCGGCGTGGCCGGCGGCCGTCGCCCGCCGGAGACGCAACCGGCTATCCGGCGCCGGCCGGTGCGCGCCGGCCGTTCTGCAGTTTCGCGCGCAGGTACGGCGCGGTCGGGCTGTCGCGGCGCGCGAGGAGGCCCGCCAGCGGCCCCTGGTAGACGATGCGGCCGCCATCCGGTCCCCCGCCCGGCCCCAGTTCGACGAGATAGTCCGCCTCGGCGAGCAGGTCGAGATGGTGCTCGATCACCACCACGGTGTGGCCCTGGTCGACCAGCCGGTGCAACACCTGGATGAGTTTCTCGCAGTCGCTCAGGTGCAGTCCGATCGTCGGCTCCTCCAGCAGGTAAAGATTGTGCGGGCGGATGCCGTGGGAGCGCTCCTTGAACGTCTGCAGGCCGTGCGCGAGCTCGGTGACGAGCTTGAGCCGCTGCGCCTCGCCGCCGGAAAGCGTGGGGCTGCTCTGGCCCAGGGTGAGGTAGCCCAGGCCGCACTCGCACATCAGCCGGCAGACCTCGCCCAGGCGGGCGTGGAAGTCGAAGAACGCCGCGGCCTCCTCGAAGGTGAGCTGGAGCACCTGGCCGATGGTCTTGCCCTTCCAGGCGATGTCCGCGAGTTCGGGCCCGTAGCGGAGGCCGCCGCAGGTGTCGCACGGCAGATAGGCGTCGGGCATGAAGGCCATCTCGAGCTTGATCCGGCCGGCGCCCTGGCAGGTTTCGCACCGGCCGCCGGTCGTGTTGAACGAAAAGCGGGAAGCGGTGTAGCCGCGGATCCGGGATTCGGGCAGCGAGGCGAAGAACTGGCGGATGAGGTCGAAGATGCCCAGGTAGGTGGCCGGCGTGGAGCGCGGCGTCTTGCCGATGGGCGCCTGGTCGACGGCAATCACCGCCTTGAAGCCCGTTGCCCCGCGCAACTCGTCGAACGGCGCGGGATCCCCGGCGCTCCCGGGGAGCGCGTCGGCCGTGAACCGGCCGGAGCGGAGGAAGTCGCGGCCGCGGAAGCGCGTGGACCCCGCGGCGACCGCGCCGGCGACCGCCGGGCCCAGCAGATCGCCGAACAGCGTGGACTTTCCCGCGCCCGACGGCCCGCAGACCATGATGAGGCGGCCGAGCGGCACGCGCAGGTCGACCGAGCGGAGGTTGCGGCAGCGCGCGCCGATGAGCTCGAGCGAGGCGGGGGTGGTTTGGGGTTTTGAGTCTTGGGTCTTGGGCCTTCTTGAGACTTGAGACTCGCCACTTGTTACTTCGCGATACGCGCCCCGCAGCGGATGGGCGATGCCTTTCGCCAGGAAGATGCCGGTGAGCGACGAGGGGTTCTTCTTCACGGCCTCGGGCGTCCCGTAGGCGATGACCTCGCCGCCGTGCGTCCCGGCGCCGGGGCCGAGGTCGATGATGCGGTCGGCGCGCTCCATCACCGCATCATCGTGCTCGACGACCAGCAGGGTGTTGCCCTTGTCCCGGAGGGACTCGAGCGTGTCGATGAGCCGTTCGTTGTCGCGGGCGTGGAGGCCGATCGAGGGTTCGTCGAGCACGTAGAGCACGCCGGAGAGATTGGAGCCGAGTTGCGCCGCGAGGCGGATGCGCTGGGCCTCGCCGCCGGAAAGCGTTTCCGTGGGACGGTCCAGCGACAGGTAGCCCAGGCCAACGTGATCGAGGAACCGCAGCCGCTCCGCGATCTGCGGGATGATGTCCTGGGTGATGGCGCGTCCCCGCGCATCCAGCCGGAGGTCCTGCAGGCGGCGCAGCAAACCGGCAGGCGTCAGGCGCAGCAGGCCCGGCAGCGACAGCGGCGGGCCCCGGCGGAAATGGAGCTTCACCGCCCGGGCGACGCGGTTGAGGCGCTCACCGTGGCACGAAGGGCAGAGCTGGCCCACGACGCCCTCGCCCTCCGGGTCGGCCAGGCGCGTCAAGTCCGCGATCTCGGGCGGCAGGTCTTCCTCGTCGCGCGGCTCCAGCATCCACTCGTGGATGCGCCCGTGGCCGCGGCACACCGGGCACCAGCCCTTGGGGGAATTGAAGGAGAAATGCTTCGGATCCAGCTCCGGGAACGACTCGCCCGTGGCCACGTCGGTGCGCGTGGTCGAGAACCAGGACAGCACGGCGCCGTCGCTGGTCAGAAGGAAACAGGAGCCTTTGCCGAGGCGCAGGGCCGCGGCCAGCGCCTGCTCAGAGGTCAGAGGCCGGAGGTCAGAGGTCGGTTTCGGTTCCGACCGACTCCTGCCGACTTCTGTCCTCTGACTTCTGACCTCTTTCTTGAGGTCCGCCACCACCACTTCGATGTCGTGCTCCTTGTAGCGGTCGAGCTTTTGGAACTTCTCAACCGGGAGCACGCGGCCATCCGCGCGCATCAGATCGAAGCCCTGCCGGGCGATCCAGGTGACGATCGGCTGGTGATGGCCCTTGCGGCCGCGAATGAGCGGGGCGCACAGGTAGAGATGCCGCGCCCGGCGGGCCCGGGCCGTGCCCAGCACGCGGCCCAGCAGCAGGCGCAACTGGGCGGGCGAGAGCGGCGTCACGGCCCGGTCCGTTTCGGGATGGTGCTGCACGCCCAGGCGGGCGTAAAGGAGGCGCAGGTACTGCGCCACTTCAGTGATGGTCGCGACGGTGGATTTGCGCGAGCCCCGCGTGACGCGCTGCTCGATCGCCACGGTGGGCGGAATGCCCGTCAGCCGGTCGATCGCGGGCCGCGGCAGCTGCTCGACAAACTGGCGCGCGTAGGGCGACATGGACTCCATGAACCGCCGCTGTCCCTCGGCGAAAACGATGTCGAACGCCAGGGTCGACTTGCCCGATCCCGAAACCCCCGTCACGACCGACAGCTCGTGGTGCGGAATCGAGACGGTGAGGTTCTTGAGGTTGTTCTCCCGCGCGCCGACAATTGTCAGTTCGGCGTTCGGCGTTTGGCGTTCGGCGTTGTAGGGGGCGCTTGGTTCGGCCGCCAACAACTCCGAACCCTGAATCCTGGACTCGGAACCCGCTGCGCCCGCCGCCAGCGCGGCGCGGAGATACGGCCCGGTGGCCGTCGGCGTCTCGGCGATCGTCTCGGGCGGTCCCGCGGCGACGATGCGCCCGCCGCGGGCGCCGGCATCGGGGCCGACCTCCAGGATCCAGTCAGCCGACGCGAGCACGTCGAGATTGTGTTCGATGACGACGACGCTGTGGCCGCGATCGACCAGGCGGTGCAGGACCTCGAGCAGCCGGCGCACGTCGTGCTTGTGCAGCCCGGTCGTGGGCTCGTCCAGCAGCAGCAAGGCTGCTGCTGGTTCTCGGTCTTGGGTCTTGAGTTTCGGGTTGTCGGTATCCAACCCAGGACCCAAGACCCGAGACTCGAGACCCTGTGACGGCTGAGGCGCCTCGGCGAAGCCGCCCAGGTAGCGCACCAGCTTGAGGCGCTGGGCCTCGCCGCCGCTGAGCGTGTTGAGGGGCTGGCCGAGCGTGAGGTAGCCCAGGCCGACCTCGACGAGCGACGCGAGTCGCCGGCTGATCTCCGGCTGGC
>JBAIXJ010000091.1:0-21980 GCA_037916645.1 Opitutales bacterium
CTCTCACAGGCCGCAGTCATTTGGAGGCCATTCCGGGGCTTGGAATACGATGATGCCAAGGCGAAGACCACGTCTCGACAGCGGACTTGGCTATGTTAGTACCCTCTTTCGAAACCCGAAGCCAGCACCCGTGAAACGAAGGATCATCGCTGCCATTGGGGCGCTCGCGATGTGCGTACCCTTTCCGTCACGTTGGGCTTCCCTGGAGGTAAAGTCTGGGCGGCCCATGGATGTCACCGTCTGCCTGGAAGTCTCGGCCAAACACGACGTCCGGCAGATCGACGAAAAGCTCGAAGTTCTCAAGCGCATGGGCGTGACGAGCATCGAGACCATCATCTTCTGGAACCAGATCGAGAAGACGCCCGGGGTGCTGGACTGGTCGGACTACGACGCCGAGGTCGCTCGCTACAAAGAACACGGACTCAAGTGGGTGCCGTTCGTCATCGCCGGCCCTTGGTGGACGACGCCCGAATTCGTCCGGCAGGATCCGCAGGTCGTCAAACTCCGCTGTCTGGAGCATGATCGCGACTCGGCCATTCCGTCGATCTGGGCGCCACGGATACGCGAATACGTGCGCACCTATCTCAAGCAGTTTGCCGAGCACTACCGGCCGACGGGCGTGCTCGAATCCATCGACCTCGGGATCAGCGGCGATTACGGCGAGGCGATCTATTCCGTCTTCGGCAGCTGGCCGGGCGAGTACCATTCGCATCAGGGCTACTGGTGCGGCGACGCCCTGGCCGTGGCCGATTTCCGCCGGGCCATGCGCGAGCTTTATCCGGACGGCGTCGCCGCGCTCAATCGGTCCTGGGGCTCCCACTATGCCTCGTTCGACGACGTGCGGCCGTTCCTTCCCGCCCGGGCGCCATCCGAGCGGGCCTGGCAGGAATTCCTCCGCTGGTACCGCGGTGCGATGGTTTCCTACGCCGACTTCTGGATGAAAACGGCGCGGGAAGCATTCCCCGAAACGGATCTCTACCTCTGCACCGGCGGCGACATGGCCCCGGAGCACGGCTCGGACTTCAGCGCGCAGGCCAAGGTGGCGGCGCGCTACGGCGGCGGCGTCCGGATCACCAACGAGGCCAGCTCGTTTCCCATGAACGTCCGGATGACCCGGCTGGTCGACTCGGCCGGCCGCTTTTACGGCGCCTATCTCGGGCATGAGCCGGCCGCCTTCGTCACGCCGGAGGGAATGCTCGGCCGCCTGTTTAACGCCGTAACCTCGGGCGCACGCCAGCTCTTTTTCTACTATAACACCCCGGTGGTGGTGGCCGAGAAAGACGGGCGGCTCGTTCCGGGGGAGGGCGGGCGGTACTATGAGACCTACCGCGACCTGATGAAAACCGCGCGCCCGGTGATCGAGACCGCCGTCTATTTTCCGAACCCGGCCGCTGGCGAAACCCGGCATGCGCGGCAGGATTTCAGCGACTTGGCTGACCAGATCCGCCGTTTCGTGGATTACGATTTCGTGGACGATCATCTGATCCATGACGGGGCGCTGAGCGGCAAGTCCGTCCTGATCGTCGCCGGGGTGGAGGTCATCGATACGGCCACGACCGCCCGGATCGAACAATGGGTCCGAGACGGGGGGATTGTTTTTTTGCTGGACCGGCGATTGACGGATTGGGACGGACGGACCTCCGCGTTTGACGCGCTTGTCGGACTCACTCCGCAAACGGACGAGGTCGAGGGACTCTCCGAACTGCTCGTCGAACAGCCCCGGGCTCTGCCGTCGATCGCCGCCTTGTCGGGGATCTACGTCACTCGGGGCTTCACCGCCCTGCAGGCGGATTGCGAGCCGCTCCTGGCCATGCAGTACGCCCCGAAGGTGAAGGTGGCCTGGCGGCGCCGGCTCGGCGCGGGCGCGGTGTATGCCTATTTCGGGCCCATGGATCTCATGCAAATCGAGCAGAACTGGATGGGGATGGTCGCGCAAAAGCTCCCGCTGCGATTCATCCGGGACAGCATCCAAACCGGCGTCGCGGAAGGCATCGTTAAAAAAGAGCCGCCAACGCTGAACCTGTCCGTGCCGGATCTCTACAAGGTCCAGACCGACGCCGGGCTGTGGATCCTGAACATGGGGAACGAGAGTCGGAAGATCGAAGTCGCGGGCCAGCCCGTCGAGGTGCCGGCCCGTTCGATCGTCCAGCGCTGAGCGGGGGATGGGTGACGGTCGAACCCGACCAGGTGGTCAGCGCGCAACGCTTTTGCCATCGATCCCGCCGTCACCGGAACGCCCCGTTATTGTATTGGCGATTCGCGCGAACACGGCGGAACGCCATTCCGGGCGATCCGTTGCGTCGGGAATGAATCAGACGAAAAATGGCTCGGACGCCGAATGGCCAATTCGTGACCAAAACGGTGCTATTTAGACACCCCGACATTAGTGGCGGAGGGAGAGGGATTGACTCGCGCTGCTCGGGGCTATGCCCCAAACCTCGGCATTTGTCGAGGTGTGTCCCTTGCCTTCGGCAGACGGCTGGCTTGCCGAGCCGTAGCTCGCGGGAGCGAGGGCTGGCGGAGAGAGAGGGATTGACTCGCGTTGCTCGGGGCTACGCCCCAAACCTCGGCATTCGCCGAGGTTTGTCCCTATCCCTCTCCCGTCGCTTCGCTCCGGCCCGCTCCGCGGGCCCGCCCGTTCAGGCGCTCGGCGCCAGAACTGGCGGAGAGAGAGGGATTCGAACCCTCGGTAGGATTTAACTCCTACAACGGTTTAGCAAACCGCTGCCTTAAGCCGCTCGGCCATCTCTCCGGGCACAGGCCTTGAACGGATAGGACGCCTGCCGGCGAGTGCAAGGTTCTTTTCGGTCGGGACCGTGCTCGGGTCGAATGCCCCGCACCTGACCGCAATGCCCGCGCGGCGTCCAAACCAGAACCGTCGCGGCCCGAAACGGAGTTCTGCCAGATTCTCCCGCCGGACTCCTCTGCCGGTCAATGCTCTCCGTCCACGCGCCGGCCCAATTCGTCCCGGCATTCGCTGATCACCCGCAGCCAGATCTCCCGAAGGTCAAACAGGCGGGGCACCGCATCCGTGCGCCAATCGGTCAGGTGCCGCCCGGCCTTGGGGGCCTCGGACAGGGCCAGCGTGCGGTTGAGTTCCTCCAGCGCCCGCTTGAAAACGCTCACGGCCATGGCGTAATCGCCGAGATCCAGCGCCTGCACCCCGAGCAGCGCATGCTGCTCCCCCCGGTGCAGGCTGGCCAGCATCGCCACCGCGAGCGACTGGGATACCTTGGTCGGATCCGCAGCCAAGCGTTCCCAACCCCGGGTCAGACTGAGATAGATCGCCATGGTGGCGATGAAGACCGGGTTCTTGTGCAGCGTGTAGGGCTCGATCGGGGCGGTGACCTCGTCGGGAGTCGGGGGTTCGCTGCCGGCGGCAGCCTCCTCGGCATTCTCGCCTTCCGTACCCCATTGACCGGCGTCCCAGCCCATCAAGTGCGCGGCTTCGTCGATGCGGTCCGGGCGGTCCTTCAAGCGTTCATAATACGCGAGATAGCGGTGCAGCAGGTCGTCCTGCTCGCGGAGGTATCGCTCCCAGTCGAACTCATTCCACACCAAATCGCCGCACTCGTCCCAATCGTTGTCGAAAAAGCCTTCGGAGTCGGAATCGCTCATCGCGTACGGCCTTCAGCCCGGCCGGTGGCGCAGTGTGGGTGGGGGCGATCGAAAGGCAATGACAAATCCCCGGAGCGCGGCGTTGCGCCGGCTGGCGGCGTGATTTACGGATTGAT
The DNA here is from genome assembly GCA_037916645.1 of Opitutales bacterium. Taxonomy (GTDB): domain Bacteria; phylum Verrucomicrobiota; class Verrucomicrobiia; order Opitutales; family Opitutaceae; genus Fen-1467. The sequence continues at coordinate 3,735 of JBAIXJ010000091.1, forward strand.
GAAAAGCGCGGAAGTTGGCAAAATTGCCGGCATGTCCGATGTCCGCGAAGTCCAGCACGAGACCATCCACTTTTCCGGCATGGTGCAGGGGGTGGGCTTCCGCTACACCACGCTGCAGATCGCGCGGGAGTACGACGTGGCCGGCTATGTGCGGAATCTGCCCGATGGCCGGGTCCTCGTCGAGGTGGAGGGAGAGGCGGCGGAGGTGAACCGGTTTGTCACCGCGATCGAGGAGCAGATGCACGGGTACGTCCGCAAGGTCGAGCGGGCGGGCGGACGGCGCGCGCCGCAGTTCCAGGGCTTCGGCGTCCGCTGAGCCGTCCGTGAACGCCATTGAAGTCGACCGGGTGAGCAAAGTGTTCGGGGCCGGCGCGGTGCGGCCGGGGATCCGGGCGCTTGACGGAGTGACGCTTCGCCTGCGCCCGGGCGAGGTCGTGGGGCTGCTCGGCCCGAACGGTTCCGGCAAAAGCACGCTGTTGAAAATCGTCCTCGGGTTGGTGGCGCCTTCGGCGGGCGAGTGCCGCCTGTTTGGCTGGCCGGCCTCGCGCGTCGAGGCGCGGGCGGCGGTGGGGTATCTGCCCGAGGCGCCGGGCTTCGATCCCCATGCGACCGGATTTGAGGTGGTGCGCTTCTTCGCGCGACTGGGCGGTGGGCCCGCCGCGGGCTTGAAGGAACGGGTGGCGCGGGCCATGGCGCGAGTCGGGCTGGCAGCGGTCATGCATCGTCGCGTGGGGACGTATTCGCACGGCATGCGGCAGCGCCTGGGCTGGGCGCAGGCGCTGGTGCACGACCCCAAGCTCGTGATCCTCGATGAACCCATGACGGGCCTCGATCCGGTGGGCATCGCGGAGGCGGGACGCCTGATCCGGGAGTTGCGGGCTGCCGGGCGGTCCGTGTTGTTCACGTCGCACGGGCTGGAGCAAGTGGCCGAAGTCTGCGATGCGGTGGTCATCCTGAACGGGGGGCGGATTGTCCTGGACAGCCGGGTGGAGGACCTTACCCGGCGGGCCGAACGCGTGGCGCTGATCGTGGATCTGCTGCCGCCGGCCTTGCTGGCGGAATTGCAGCGCTGGCTGCAGGCGCGGGGTATCACCCTGCACGCCGCCGAGAGGTCGGAGCCCGAGTGGGAGCAGGTTTTCCTTGAGGCCGTGGGAGGCGGAGGCGACCGCCTGACGGAGGCGCCGTGAGTCGACCGACGCCCGGCTTGCGTTGTGTGACACTGGTGGCGGAGTCCACTGTGCGGGAGGCGATGCGCCAGCGCCTGTTTCTGCTGGTCGCCGGGACGGCCGCAGCGTTCGCGGGGGGCGCGCTCGCCCTCCGCGAGTTCAACCTCGGAGCGTCGGAGCCCAGGTTCCTCATGGATGTCGGCTTTGGGGCGCAGGGGGTGTTCGGCGCGGTCCTGGCGATCGTGGCTTCGGCTCAGCTCTTCTTTGCCGAGTTCGAACGACGCACCGCGCTCATCGTGCTGGCGCGCCCGGTCCGGCGGCGGGAGTTCGTGTTCGGCAAGCTGGGTGGCGTGCTGGTGTTGCTGCTAGGTTTCTGTGCGCTGATGACCGGCTTGCTCGTGGCCGTGCTGTGGTGGCGGGGGGCCGGGCTCGACCGGATGGGCGAAGGCTCCACCGTTCTGCGAACGGGACCACGGCTCGGGGACGTGGCTTGGTGCGGGTTGGTGGGATGGCTCCGGCTCGGAGTGCTGGCGGCCATGACCATGCTGGTGGCCAGCTACGCGCGGAGCAGTCTGTTCAGCGTCGTTTCGGGCTTCCTGCTCCTGATCATCGCGCAGATGCAGCACGTCGCCCGGGAGTTCCTTGGCTGGGTGGAAGCGCCGTGGGCCCGCGGGGCGGCATGGCTGGTGCGCCTGCTGATTCCGGACTTCAGGCTGCTTGACCTCACCGATCAGGTCGTGGCGGGAGAGGCGCTCTCGGGGGGCCTGCTCTGCGCGACGGTGCTCTATGCACTGACCTATCTGGGCCTCTTCAGCGTGCTGTCCGCCTTCTGTCTTCGGCATCGTGAATTATAGGGTCAAGGCCGCCGCGGTCGTGGTCGCCAGCCTCTTGTGTGCCGGGCTGCTGCTGCGCCCGTTCGAGGCATTGGCCGACGGGGGAGGGGCGGAAACCGGCGGATTCCTGGATGCCAGAGGGTGGGGCTCTTGTCTTGGGAGCGGCGTGACCATGGCGGTGTTGGGTGGGTTTCGCACCCTCGCGGCCGACGGGCTGTGGCTGCGGACCTATGAGGCCTGGTTGGCGAGGGATCCTGTGGAGACGCGGGCGTTGATCCGGCTTGTGACGATCGTGGACGACCAGTCGATCAGGTTCTGGCTCGAGGGAGCTCGCATGCTGGCCTACGACCTGCCCCGATGGCGGGTGAGCGCGCTGCAGGCGGCCGGGGCGGTGTCCCCGGAGATGTGCCGGCAGATCGTCGAGGAGGAGGCCGGGGCGGCGCTGCGCCTGCTGGAGGAGGCCCGCCGGCGGCATCCGGCCAGCGCCGAGATCTGCATCGAGATCGCCAACATTCAGCTGAATGTTCGGCGGGATCTTGCGGCGGCCGCGGATTGGTACCGCCGGGCGGCGGCGACACCCAACGCTCCCTATTGCGCGGCGAGGATCCATGGCGACCTTCTCAGGCGCCTCGGCCGCCATCGAGACGCCTATTTCTGGCTGCGCGGACTCTATCCCACGCTGCCGCCCGGGGAGGAAGCAGCCATGCGCGAGGTGGTCTTGAAGCGAATGAGGGACTTGGAGGATTATCTCGCCATCCCTCAAGGCGAACGGTATTCAGATCCGCCAAAGCTGAATCGAAAGGCGGATCGGAAAGATGGTTGACATTGATCTTCAGGGCACAAGCTATAGTTTACTGACTTAGGTAAGACACAAAACATATGGCCGAGGCACCTGCCAATATCCATCCGCTGACCTCCGGGATCCTCTCGAGGGAGGAGAATGAGGCGCGGTTGCGCCAGAAGGCGAGGGTGGTGTGGTGTTTCGGGCTGTCGGGATCCGGCAAAAGCACCCTGGCGGTTGCGCTGCAGCGCCGCCTTCACGCCGAAGGATTTGCCACGCAGCTCCTGGACGGCGACAGCGTCCGAACCGGCCTGAACCGCGATCTCGGATTCAGCGACGCCGATCGCGCGGAGAATATCCGCCGCTGCGCCGAGGTGGCCCGGCTGTTCGTTCAGGCCGGCGTCATCGTCATCGCGGCGTTCATCACTCCGACGCGGGCCCTCCGGAAGCTGGCCCGTGACATCGTTGGCGCCGCGGACTTCATCGAAGTGTACGTCGAAGCCTCCCTGAGCACCTGCGAACGGCGGGATCCCAAGGGCCTGTACACGAAGGCCGGCCGGGGGCAGATTCCGCAATTCACCGGGCGCGACGCGCCGTTCGAACCGCCGGAGCGCGCCGATCTCGTGATCGGCACCGACCACGAGACGGTGGCGCAGTCGTTGGAGCGGCTGTACCAACATGTGCGCCCGTTGCTGGGCGTTCGGGCCGGCTGACAACGGCCGGACGGGACGACCGGAGCGAAGCCCGGTTCCAACGTGGCATGAGCACCTATAATCTCACTCACCTGGCCCACCTCGAGCACGAGGCGATCTTCGTCTTCCGCGAAGTCGCGGCGCAATTCGAGCGGCCGGTGCTGATGTTTTCCGGCGGCAAGGATTCGATCGTCATGGTGCGGCTGGCGCAGAAGGCGTTTTGGCCCGGCAAGCCTCCGTTCCCGCTCCTGCACATTGATACCGGCCACAACTTCCCGGAGACGCTGGAGTTTCGCGACGCCCTGATCCGCCGCACCGGATTTCGCCTGATCGTGCGGTTCGTCGAGGACTCCATCAAGGCCGGACGCGTCGCGGAGGAAAAAGGGCCCAATCCGAGCCGCAACGCGCTCCAGACCGTCACCCTGCTCGACGCCATTGCCGAGTTCAAGTTCGACGCCGTGGTGGGCGGCGCCCGCCGCGACGAGGAAAAGGCCCGGGCCAAGGAGCGTTTCTTCTCCCACCGCGACCAATACGGCCAGTGGGATCCGAAGAACCAGCGCCCGGAGCTGTGGAACCTGTTCAACGGCCGCAAGCACGTGGGCGAACACTTCCGCGTGTTCCCCCTCAGCAACTGGACCGAGATGGACGTGTGGCAGTACATCGCCCGGGAGAACCTGGAGATTCCCTCCATCTATTTCTCCCACCGGCGCGAGGTCGTAAGCCGGGACGGGGTGCTGCTGGCGAAATCGCCGCATCTCACCCTGCTCCAGGATGAGCGTTATGAAACCCGGCAGGTCCGGTTCCGGACGGTGGGCGACATGACCTGTACGGGCGCGGTGGAGTCGCCCGCCGCCTCGCTCCCGGAGATCATCCACGAGGTGGCCACCGCACGGGTGACCGAACGGGGCGCCCGGGCCGACGACCGGCGGTCCGAGATGGCGATGGAGGACCGGAAGCGGGCGGGGTATTTCTGAAGACCGGAGAGGGAACAGACGACATGTCCACCGACACCAGCTACCTTTCGATGGGGCTCCTGCGGTTTGCCACCGCCGGCAGCGTCGATGACGGGAAGAGCACGCTGATCGGTCGGCTCCTCTACGACAGCAAGGCGATCTTCGACGACCAGCTGGCCGCCATCGAGCGCGCCACCGAGCAGCGGGGCGAGGAGCATCTCAACCTGGCCCTGCTCACCGACGGCCTGCGGGCCGAGCGCGAGCAGGGGATCACGATCGACGTCGCCTACCGCTATTTCGCCACGCCGCGGCGCAAGTTCATCATCGCCGACACGCCGGGCCACATCCAATACACGCGGAACATGGTCACCGGCGCCTCCACAGCCAACCTGGCGCTGGTGATCGTCGACGCCCGCAACGGCATCGTCGAGCAGACACACCGGCACGCCTTCATCGTGTCCCTGCTCCGCATCCCGCATCTCGTCCTGTGCGTGAACAAAATGGACCTGGTGGATTACCGGGAGGACGTCTTCGACCGGATCGTCGTCGAATTCACGGCCTTCGCCTCGCGCCTCGATATCCCCGATCTCAAGTTCATTCCCGTCAGCGCGCTGCACGGCGACAACGTGGTTGCGCCGTCGGAACGCATGCCGTGGTACCAGGGCGGCTCCCTCCTCTACACCCTGGAGAACACGTACGTCGGCAGCGATGCGAATCACATCGATCCGCGGTTCGCCGTGCAATGGATCATCCGCCCGAACTCCAGCGCCCACCACGATTTCCGCGGGGTGGCGGGGCGGATTGCCGGCGGCGTCTTCAAGCCGGGCGACGAGGTGGTCGTGTTGCCGTCGGGCCTGACCACGCGGATCAAGCAGATCCATTCCCTGGCCGAGCCGGCGCCGGAGGCGTTTTCGCCGATGAACGCCGTGCTGAGCCTGGAGGACGACCTCGACGTGAGCCGGGGCGACATGCTGGCGAAGCCGAACAACCTCCCGCGGGTCGGGCAGGATCTCGAGGTCATGGTCTGCTGGTTCGGCGAAAAGAAACTCCAGCCGGGGGGCCGCTATCTCGTTCGCCACACGACCCGCGAAGCCCGGGCCTTCATCAAGGACGTGCGCTACAAGGTTGACATCAACACGCTGCACAAGCTGGAGCACGACCGGGAGATCGGGATGAACGATCTCGGCCGCATCCACCTCCACACCGCGGCGCCGCTCTTCTTCGACAGTTACAAGCGCAACCGCAACACCGGCAGCCTCGTTCTGATCGATGAATTCACGAACAACACCGTGGCCGCCGGGATGATCTTGGATACGGCCATGCCGGGTGAGCTCGAGGAGTCCTACGCGGACACGGGCGGGATTTAGGTTGGCGCCGGCCCGCTTGGGCAGTCCGCCCCGAACCTGCGATGCCCCAGCGCTGCGGCAGTTCCGGGTCCGGGGAGCGAATCACGCGGCGCCCCGGCGCGAGGGCGCAATCGGCTTGTCCCGCCTTTTCCCCGCGCTACGGTGACGGGTCGTGGCGGCCGAAGCTGCATGGAAGATCTGGCTGGGCGCCGCGCGGCCCCGCACCCTGCCCGCGGCGGTCGCGCCGGTCGTGGTTGGCTCGGCGTTGGCGTGGCGGGCGGGGTCCTTTGACCCCCGCGCCGCGGCGATCTGCCTCGCCTTTTCGTTGCTGGTGCAGATCGGCGCGAACTTCGCCAATGACTACTATGACTTCGTCCGGGGGGCGGACACGGCGGAACGGGTCGGGCCGCGGCGGGCGGTGGCCGCAGGGCTGGTGGCTCCCGCGGCGATGCGCTGGGCGACCTTCCTCGTGTTCGGGGTGGCGTTGGCGCTGGGTCTCACGCTGGTGGCTTGGGGCGGGTGGTGGCTGATCGTCGTCGGGCTTGCCTGCATCGTGAGCGCCGTCGCGTACACGGGGGGGCCCTGGCCGCTGGGCTACCTCGGGCTGGGGGACGTCTTCGTATTTGTCTTCTTCGGTCTCGTCGCGGTCGGCGTCACTTTCTTCGTGCAGGCGGGCCGGGTCAGCCTGGAAGTCCTGCTCGCTGCCGCAGGCGTCGGCCTCCTGACCACCAATATTCTCGTGGTGAACAATTATCGCGACGTGGAGACCGACCGGCGGGCCGGGAAACGCACCCTGGTGGTGCGGTGGGGGCGGGGTTTCGCGCGGGGGCAGTTCGCCGCGTCCCATCTCGGGGCTTGCGCCGTGGTGCTGGCATTGGCCGGTTCCGGGCTGTACAGCCTTGCGGCGGCCCTCGTGGCGGCGGCCGGGCTTGCTGGCTACGGCTTCCTGCAATGGCGGTGGCTGCGGCGGGCGCAGGACGCGCGCCAGATGATCATTCTCCTCGGACGGTGCGGCGCCTACGTCGCCATCTACGCGGTGGCGCTGTCCCTCCTGATCGTGACCGGCTGATCGCAGCCGGTGGCGGCGGGGCAATCCGGGCCGCACACCCGATGAATCCGCCGGGCGGCGCGGCGGCCCCGCCTCAGAGCTTGGCGGCGATCTTGGCCTTGAGGGAGGCCTTGTCCATCATGCCGACGAACTGCTCGACGAGCTGCCCGCCTTTGAACAGCAGCATGGTGGGGATGGCGCGGATGCCGTACTGGGCGGCGAGATCGCCGTGGTCGTCCACGTTCACCTTGCAGATGGTGAGCTTGCCCGCGAGTTCCGTCGCGAGCTCCTCGAGCACCGGCGCGATCATCTTGCAGGGGCCGCACCAGGGCGCCCAGAAGTCGACGAGCACCGGCGTCGGCGACGCGATGGTGTCTTTGAAGTTGGCCGCGGTCAGGTGAGTGATCTTGTCGGAGGTGGTGGTGGACATGGTGGTAAAGGTCTGGCGGTGGGCGTTGCCACTTGGTCAACCGGGGGTCGACCGGTGGATGATCTCGGTGAGTTCCGTCGTTTCGACCTCCTCCAGCGCCTTGCCGCGCTGTTTCAGCTCCTCGAAGGTCTTCACGACGGTTTCGGTCAGGCGCTCATGCGTCTCCTCGGATCCGCCGACGACCGCGAATTTCGGCCCCGTCGTGATCCGCTTGTGGCCGTCCTTGTTGTCGAGGCCGACGCCGAGAAGCGCCGCGGCTTTGGTCTTCTTCCGTTTTTTCACCAATCTCACGCGGTCACAGTGCTTGCCCCCGGCCGCGTTTCAAGTCCGTTCTCGGTCACGGCCTCGCACACAATGTCGGCAAAGGCCTGATCCTGATGGACCCGCAGCCGTTTCAGGCGCACGAGTTCGAGGACGGCCAGGAAGGTGGCGATCAGGGTCCGGAGGCTGACCGTCGTCGGGAAGAGCTGGGAGAACACGAAGCGCGGCTGCGACGCGATCCGGGCGAGCAGCATCTCCATCTGGTCGGCCACGGTCACGTGCTCGTCGTGAATCTCCCCGACCACCAGTTTTTCCGCCAGGCGCCGGAGCACGACATTGAACACATTCCACAGCTCGATGCGGTCGGCATTCTGGAGGGGGCGGTCGCCGCGGGCGGCGAGGGCCGAGACGTACCGGGCGATCAGGCCCTGGCGTGTGGCGGCGAGCGCGTCCAGCTGCGCCGCGGCCTCCTTGAACTTCCGGTACTGGATCAGCTGGTGGACCAGCTCCCAGCGCGGGTCGACTTCCTCCTCCGGCGGCGCGTTGGGATCGACCGCCTGCTGCTCCTTGGGCAGCAGCATCCGGCTTTTGATCTCCATCAGGGTGGCCGCCATCACGAAGAAATCCCCGGCGAGATCGAGGTCGAGCTGCTGGAGGGTGAACAGGGCCTCCAGATACTGCCGCGTGACCTGCTCGATCGGAATGTCGTAGATGTCGAGTTCGTTCTTCCGGATCAGAAAGAGCAGCAGGTCGAGCGGGCCTTCGAAGACCGGGAGCTTGACGCGATAATCGGTGTCGGGAACCACGTGGGACGGGATGGGCGGAAAGGCCGGCGCCGGCAAGGGCAAACCTCAGGCCGCGCGCCGCAGCGGAGCGACAAAAAAGCCGTCGCTGTCGTGCGCGGCGGGGAGGAGGGTCAGGCCGAACTCGTCGACGACGCCGGCGAACGCGCGGGCCGGCGGCACCACGGCGAACCCAGGCCGGCGCGCCAGGAAGGACGCGACGACGTCCTGGTTCTCCCGCCGGCTGAGGGAGCAGGTGGCATACACCAGCAGCGCGCCGGGCCGGACGAGCCCGCCAAAGCGGTCGAGCAATGCGAGCTGCCGCGCGGCGTGGGCCGCGACGTCGGCCGGGCTCGTGGACCATTTCAGGTGCGGCGCCCGTCGCCAGGTGCCGCTGCCGCTGCAGGGCGCGTCCACCAGGACGCCGTCGTAATCGGCCCGGCGCGGAGCGTCCGTCAGGACGGTGATGTTGGCCAGGCCGGCGCGGTCGGCCCGGCGGCGGAGTTCGGCAAGAGCCGCGGCCCGGATGTCATGGGCGTCAACCTGACCGTTGCCGCCGACCAGGCGGGCGAGCTGGAGGGTTTTGCCGCCGGCACCGGCGCAGGCGTCCAGCCAGCGACCGCCGGACGGGATGGGCGCGCTCGCCAGAACGAGCTGGGAGCCAAGATCCTGGATTTCAATCCGGCCCTCGCGGTAGGCCGCGGCGGTGGTGAGATCGGCCTCGGCCTGGACGTTCCAGGCTTCGGGCCAGACGGGCGAGGGCTGCCAGGTCCAGCCTCGCGCCGTGAACTCGCCGGCCACGATGTCGGGCTGGTCCGTTTGCAGACGGATCCAAAGGGGCGCCCGCCGGTGGAGGGCTTCCAGGTTCGGCGGGACAAACGCCGCCGGGCAGTGGGATCGAAACCAGGCCGGCAGCAATTCGCCGGTGACCTCAAGGTGCCGGGCCCGTTCGGCCATCTCCGCGGGCAGTGGCGGCCAGTCGGGGATGGTCGCGGCGCGGAACGACCGGAGGGCCGGAACGTCGGCGGCGAGCCAGGCGACCGCGGCCAGCGCCCGGGCCTCGTCGCGGGCGGCTGTCTCCTCGATCCATGGCCGATAACGAAGGGCCGTGTACAGCAGTTCGCGATAGACCCGGCGGTCGCGCGCGCCGAAGGCCCGCCGCCCGAGCAGGCGCTGGATGCGCAAGGGCAGGTCGCGGTCGGTGCCGAGGTGTGGCGCCAGGCTCCGCCACAGGCGCAGGAACGTGCGCTGCTGGCTGAGGGCGACGGCCGACGGTGTCATCGGTAGGGGAGCGGGCGCGACCTCGGGCGCGGGACAGGATATTGGGGAATGGCGGCAGCCCCGGGCGCCGGGTCAGAATCGGATCAGATCGACGGCGATGCTCATCCCGAACGAGCTCTCCCGCCGGTTGCCCTGGTTCCACGACAGTTCGTAGCGGATGTTCCAGGTGTTGCGGAGATTCTGCCGGAGCCCGTAGGCCATCTCGTCCCAGCGGCCGGCGCGGGCGTCATAGCGCACCAGGGCGAAGGCCCGCCAGACTTCGTTCAGTCGGCGTTCGTAGTCGACATAGTACTCCTCGAGCTGCTCCTGGAGGTAGACGGTGGACAGCTTGAGACTCCACCAGTCGTTGTCCGTGAGCTCCAGGCCGGTGTTCAGCTCGTGCATCTTCAGCGTTCGCGGGGACAGGCGCTGATACAGGTCGAATTTCAGCCAGCGGGCCGGGGTGAGGGAGAACTCCGTGTAGACGTCGGACCACCGCCGCTGGCCTGGCTTGGTGGAGAAATTGAAATCGGACGCGAGATTCAGGCTCACCAAGTCGCGCGAACCGTATTGCGCGTCGCGGGTCTGCAGCAGGTTGTCGAGGCCGAGGCGCAGGGTGTTGGTCCCGTGGAGCTGGTCGATGTTGCGGATGGAGCCGAGATCGAGGGGCTCGAGGTTCGTGGAGAAGACCGTCCGGTCAATCGGGGGGATGTACTGCTGGCCGCGGTCGGCCTCGGGGATGTAGCGGTAGGAAATCCGCGGCGTGAGCAGGTGGCGCAGGCCGTTGATGCCCCACAGATCGTTCCGGTAATCGAAGATGGCGCTCGCCCGCAGGTTGGCGTCAAGGCCCACCTCGCCCAGCCACCGGGTGTAGTCGCTGCGTCCGCCGGTGGCGTTGGCGTAGTAGGTCAGGCGCCCGCCGGCCACCGGCGTCAGGGTCAGCCAGTCGGTGGCCGCGATCGGGCGTTCCAAGGCGTAGTAGGCGTCGAACCGGTCGCTGCGCAACGTGGGGCCGCTGAACAGTGAATCCTCCCGCAGCGCCGCGTAGCCGCTGTTGAAACGCTCGTAGATGCCCCCGCCGATCGGCGTGGGCAGAAGGTCGAAGCGGATCTCCGGCAGGCGCTGCTGCACGATCTCGAAGTTGTTCGGATCCAGCCGGGTGAAGGCGCTGAGGTAGTAGTTGTCGCCCGCGTAATCGCCCTCGAGGAAGGAGTCGGGCTGCTGCACCGGGTAGAATTGGTTCGAACGGAAATCGCGCAGGACGTCCGAATCCTTCCACCAGTTGAACTGGCCGGTCAACGTGAGGCGGTCGCCGATCGTCTGCTGGTGGCTCCATTCAAAATAGCCGCGGTCCGCCGGGATCGGGCGGTTGAGGAGGTCGGTCTTCCGATCGCCGTAATCGTGGATGAAGCCTGAGCTGAAACGGCCCGCGGCCGTGTCGTCGCCGGATTGAAAGAGATAGTCGCCCCCCGGTCCGGCCAGCAGGCCCCGCGCCGTGAAGACGCCCACATCGCCGCCGAGGTTCAGGCCGGGCAAAACCGGCAGGTGCAGGCCGAGATCGACGAAGGCCCCGAGACTGCGCCGGTAGCCGGCGCGGCCCGTGATCCGGGAAATCAGCGGAACCTCCAGCGATTCGCTGAAGCGGGGGAGTGGAAACAGCTCGAGGTCGCCCAAGCCGAGGTGCCCGCTGGCGCCGGTGACGCTGTGGCCGGGCTCGTAGGTCAGCTGGCTGGCCGTCAGGGTCGGCGCAAACGCGCCGGGGTCGTTGTAGGTGACCACCGCGTCGGTGATCGTCATCCGCGTGCGGGTGCCGGTGGCCGAGGCGCCTTGAATGTAGTACGGCGGCTCGCCGGCGCGCAGGTTGGTCAGGGTGAACACGCCGGTGACCAGGTTGTAGGTGCCGCGATCCGCCAGCAGGCGCTGCGAGCCCGCGGTGACGGTGAAGGCGCCGATGCCGGTGACGAGATTGAGGGTCTGATTGTAGTGGATCTCGTCGGCGGTTATCAGCGTCGACCCGTAGGTGACGCGCGGGTGGTTCTTGAGCACCGCCTCGCCCGTCGCGAGGTCGTAACTCAGGTCACCGTGGAGTTCGGGCGACAGCAGGACCACCTGGGCCGCGGCACGACCGCAAACGAGGCAAAAAAGGGCGAGGGCGGTTAATCCGCGGATCACGGCGCGAGGGATACGGACAGGGAGATGGACAGGCAAGCTTCTACCAAGTTGCATGGCGGCAATGGCTTCCTTCGCGGCGGTTTCTTCGCTTGTGATCCCCCGGGTTGCCGAATAGATGAAGCTCCAAGTCGCCAGTCCCGCGCACTGGAAATCGGCGCACACCCCGCAAGATGACTCCCGCCATAACAACCCCGATTGGCGACGTGCCCGTGATCGTGGTCGTGGCTCTGCTCATGGGCGTGGCGGCGCTTCTCGTGGCGCTGTTCGCCCCGTGGTACCGCCGCTGGCGCACGCATCAGCGCATCCGGAATCTCCCACCGCCGCCCGTAAAGAAGGAAGAGGAACCCGACCTGCGACTGCCGCGGCGCTGATCCGGCGCTCAGCCGCCGGGCGGCTGAATGAGGCCGGTGCCCCGGGCGGATACCGCCGGGGTTCCGGTATCGGCGCCACCCGTCACTGCGGGCTGCGCACGAGGTTGATGACGTCGGCGGGGTTGAGCGAACGGGCGCGGGCCTGCACCGCGCCGGCGTGCTGGCCGAACAGGCTCTGCCCGTCCCGCAGCAGACGGGTGTAGGTGTCACGCAGCACCGCGGTCTCCATCTTCCGCCCGCCGGCGTAATAGCGGTTGGCGAGCTGGCCGAGCGCGTAGGTCCCCGCAAAACCCATCATGCCACCGGCACCGGCCGACACGACCGCCCGGCCCAGGCCGCCGAGCAGACCGCCGGCGAGCCCGCCGAGCAGGTGGCGGGCGACGTTCTCCACGGCCTGCGTCGCCAGACCGACGCCGGCCGTGGCGAGGAAATCGCGAATGTGGCCGCGATCCAGCGTGTAGCCGTATCGCGCACCAATCCGGTAGACCATGCGCATCTGGAGCGGCATGATGGCCATCGTGGCCAGGCCGTGCGGCAGCAACTCGAGCGCGCCATTCAGGATCGCGTAGTTGACGATCATCTTGTCGATCGCCTCGGTGTCCACCGGTTCCAGCATCGGTGGCGTAGCTCCGGGGGCCGCCGTCTGCGGGGCGAGCGTGGCCGCGGCGGGCGCGTCTGCGGCGGCCGCCGCACCAGCCCCCGGGGCCACAGCGGGAGGCGTGGCCCCGCCGAGCCCGAGGGCGCCCCGCAGGGAGTCGAGGAACGCGCGCTCGGCGTCGTTGACCGATCCGTCGGCCTCGCAGACACCGGCGGCCATGTCGTACGCCATGGCGCGGGCATCGGGGGACGCAAGTTGGGCGGCGACTTCGCCGACGCTCCGGCGGCGGGCCACGACGTCCTGGTAGATCTCCCAGACGTTGAGCCGGGCATCGGGCCCGAAGCTCTGGGCCATGCTGCTGAGGGTCATGCGCTCGGCGTCGCTGTTTTCGCCGTCGGCAAACGCGGCCATCATGGCGAGGGTGAGCACGGCTTTTTGTTCGGTGATATCCATAGCGAAATGAGTTGGGTCACAGAGCACACGGGGGGCTGCAGGAGTTCACCGAGGATGGTGTCCCGTGCCGATGGAACGAGCGGCTCTCAGTGTGCTCCCTGGTTCTCGGTGCCCTCTGTGGCTTTGTTGGAATACGGGCAATACCCTGCCACAGCGGCGTCAGTTGCGGCAATTACGATCCGGTGCCCGCTTTCCACGGGCGCACCAGGCGTGTCACTGCCGGCGCGGGATCACCTCGAGGTGATCGAGCTGCACCGCATCCCAGCCCTCCTCGCGGCCGCGCAGCATGAGGCGGTGCGAGCCGGGCGATAGCGCCAGCGGCAGGTCGAACGTCTGCCACGCCTCGCCGGTCCAGGCGGGAAGGGATATGTCCTGCGCCGCGGCGTCGTCGAGCGCGCAGGACAGCGTGACCGGCTTGCCCTGACCGTTCCGGTAGAACAGGCGGATCGTCGCCTGGCCGTCCCGCGGCCCGAGCAGTCCGAAGGCCGCGCTGCTGCCGGCGCGGCCAAGCCCGCCGAGCGTGCCGTGCCCCTGGAAGCCGCCGCCGAGATTGCGTAGTTCCGTGGTTCCGGCGCGCAACGCCAGCGCCGCATCGTAGACCCGGGGCGCATTGGCGGCGGGGCGGAAATCGAGGTAGTTCAGGGCCAGTCCCGCCCGGTCCGTGATCAGCGTGAGCCCGCTTTGGCCCGGATTGAGATAAACATCCGGGACGGCCACGTCGCGCCATGTCGCCGCCGCGGTCCCCGGGGGCACGTCCACGGTCGCCACCGTCTGGCCGTCGACCACCAGCCGGCAGCGGCCGCCGCCCGACACGCGGGCGATCAGGTCAAAGTAGCCGCCATTTCCAGCGTCGGTCTCGTAGCGCACCCAGTCGTCGGGCTGCAGGCCCGCCAGGGCGAACCCGCCGCCGGCATCGGCGCACTCGACGCAGCCGATGTCATCGGGACGGTAGCGCGCCGGCACGGGCGTCGGTCTCGTGACGTGGAAAGCGACGCCCTCGCCGCCGTTGTCGTAGTTGACCGCCTTCACCTTGATCGGAAGGGCGGGAGGCGGAAAGAAGTGCGGTATCGGCCGCGCCGCCGTGGCCGCCTCGCCGCGTTCGTCGGTCTTGTCGGCGGTGAGCTGGGGAGCCGGACGGGCCGGCAGGGCGACGCCGTCCAGGGCGACTGCGACCGTGTGGGTCAGGCCTGCCGTGGCGTCGACGGCGACGCTGAGGACGCGCTGCGCGGCGTCCCAGGTCCACCGGTCGGGCGAAAGGGCGGTGCCGCCCAGGGTCACAGCGGCCGGCGTTTCGTTGAGGTGGAATCGAACCTCGTAGTTTCGCGGCGTGTAGCGCTTGTTGGACTCCACGATCGTCAACTTGACGGCAGTGTGATCTGCGTCGCAGCCCAGCACCGTGACGGTATAGTCGCCGTGCCGGTAGGCAAAGGTGATGCCGTCGTCCCGGTAGAGCGTGAACGTCGAGTGGCCGGAGGGATAGACCTCGAGGGTGAGAGGATCCCACGGCTTTTCGGCCGTGTGCGCCATGGGCGGCGCAAGGGGAATGATCGCGCCGGCGCGGATGGCCACCGGGATGCGGTTGGGCGGCGCGGCCACAACCCACGTCCGACTGCCCTCGTATTCAACGCCGGTGTCCCAGTCGTACCATTTACCCGGCGGGAAATAGACGGCGCGATTGGTGACGCCTTCGTGGAGCACGGGCGCCACGAGCAGCCCGCTCCCGAACAGGTATTCGTCGCCGGGCGCGGCGACGGAGCCGGGATCGTCGGGGAACTCCAGCACCAGCGGGCGCACGAGCGGCAGCCCGGTTCGGCTCGCCTCTCGGGCGTAGGAATAGATGTACGGCAGGAGCCGGTATCGCAGCTGCAGGTAGTGACGGGTCGTCTGTTCCGTGGCCGCCCCGAAGGCATAGGGCTGGGGCGCGCCGCCGGCTTTGTGGGCGCGGGTGATCGGGCTGAAGGCGGAGAACTGCATCCACCGCGCGTAGAGCGCGGCGTGGGCGCCGAACTGGTCGTTGCGGTAGTAGCCCTCCAGGAAGCCGCCGGTGTCGCACGTCCACCACGTGAGGCCCGAGAGGCCCGAGTTCAGCATCTCGGGCGGATGCGAACGCAGCGTGGCATAGTCGCTGGTGATGTCGCCCGTCCACACCGCGGCGTGGTGCCGCTGCAGGCCGGCCGAGCCGCACCGGGTCAGAATGAACGGCCGCTGATCCGGGTGGACGGCGAGCTGCACGCCCTCGTAGCTCTCGGTGCTCAGCAGCGAGTACTCGTTGTGCACGTTCGCGCTGCCGCCGCCGTAGTAGACCGTCTGCGGCGGCTCGCCCTCCGGCTCGGTGAGATCGAGCCACCAGCCGGCCACGCCCGCCTCGTTCAGCTTGCGCGCCTGCGGCCAGAGCCAGTCGTTGAGCCGCGGATGGGTGAAGTCCAGCAGTTCGCCGCCGTAGTAGCCGCATTCCACGGGATGGCCGCGCCCGTCGGTGGCGAACACCCCGGCCTGCCAGCCCGAGGCGAAGGTGGGCGAGTCCGGCCGGATCATCGGGCCGGACTGCGACATGACGATCCGCACCCCGCGCCGCGCGTAATCCGCGATCTTCTGCGCCGGGTTGACACCGCCCGCGAACCAGCGTTGCGCCCAGACGTAGTTGTTCTGGATCTCCGGCCAGTCCGCGTCGATCACGAGCACGTCGACCGGAAAGCCGCGCTGGGTGAGCTGCTGGTAGGTCTCATCGATCTCGGGCCAGTCGCGGAAGGTGCATTTGCTCTGCCAGTAGCCGAGCGCCCACAGCGGCGGCAGCGACGGCCGGCCCGTGAGCAGCGTGTAGCGCTCCACGACCTTTGCCAGCTGCGGCCCGTCAATCACGTAAAGGTCGATCTCGCCTCCCGGCGCTTCGCACCGCACCTCGCCGGCGACGGACCGGCCGAGGTCGAAGCGGAGCTCGTGCACGTTGTCGTAGAACACGCCGTACGCATGGTTGCCCCGCCCGGTGCTCAGCAGCAGCGGGACCGGGTATTGGGCGGTGACGTTGCCGGATTTGATCCGCTGTCCCGCCCAGAGATCGCGGATGGTGCCACGCCGGTCGAGCCGGCCGGGGTTCTCGTTGTCCTCGCCGAGCCCGAGCAGCTTCTCGTCATCGGCCACCCGGTGGGTCAGCGTCCAGGGACCCTCCGCGGTGGGCGCGGCGATGCGGGCGTTCGCGACCAGCGGCAGGCCGCTGCCGCGCTCCTGCACCTCGAAGCCAAGGGTCGCGCGGTCGACTCGAACCGTCAGCGCTGACGTGCCGACGGTCACCGTGGCGGCGTCGTCCGCGATCGTCAGCGGGACCCGGGTCGCGGGCGCATCCGCCGTCGCCGCCGAAGCCCGGCGCGAGAAGTCGCCGGCCGGCTTGTACCAGATCCGGACGATATGCTCGTCGATCGCCTCGATCCGCAGCCGCGCCGTTCCCGGCCCGGCGATGACGACCGGCGCGGGCGGCGGTGGCAGGGCAACCGGGGAGCTGCTTTCGGCCGCCGGAAGCACGGTCGCGGCGACTTGCAGGGCGGCACACGCCAAGGCGGGCCAACGCCGCGGGAGGAAAGGGAGGGAGCTCATGGAGGCGAAGGGTTTGGCGGGGCGCGATGCCCGGGCGGGGGCGCGCGCCGGATCGAAGCGCGGGAGGCACCGCGCCGTCAAGCCGGAGGCTGCGGTCAGTTCCGCCACTGTGCCACAGGGCGCGTCGCGGCGGCAATTCCGATCGAGCGGTCCCGGTCCGGGGCGTCAGGAGGCCCTGGGGGTGGGCGCCCGTTCCCCCGGCGACGGGTGCGGGCGTGCGCCGGCGCCGACCCGCTCGATGATCTCCAGCAGTTTTTCGCCCGCCGCGTCGGTGTTGAACCGGTAACCCTCCAGCGACCGGCGGTAGTCCGGCAGGCGCCCCAGGAAACCGGTGACCGCATCCGGGGTCGGCTCCTCGGAGTAGTCGCCGAAGTTCTCCCGCCGGATCAGGATCGCGTTCCACATCTGTTCAAACTCGTTCTTCAGCGGGACGCCGAAGAACGGCTTCCGCAGCCAGAAGGCTTCGGACAGGAGCGACATCCCGACCGTGCCCATGACCGCCTTGGCGGCGGCCAGCTCCCCGGGCATGCGGTCGCTGTACACGCGGAAGGTGAGGTTGCCTTCGGTGGCGGCCTTGTCGTAGCCGTAGACCACGAACGGTTGGTCGACCCGCTTGAGGACCTCGAGAAAACGCGGATGCGGGTGCTTGAGGTAGACGAGCACGTGCGGTCCGCTTGTCGGGGCCAGGCGCCGGATCTCCTGCTGCACGACGGGCGGCACCACATGCACCCGGGGATTGTCCGTCACGAACGGGGTCAAGGCCATGACCACATAATGGTCGGCGCGCCGCACCACGACCCGGGTCGCGGTTTTGGTGATCCACGCCGACCAGCCGCACCCCCGGGGCACGGGGAAACGCGAAAAGAGCAGCGCGTGCTGGTTGTCGAAGCTGACGACGGGGACGCCGAGCTCGCGGGCGACCCGGGGTGCGAAGGGCTCGAAGTTCGTGACCAAGGCGTCCGGCCCGAACTCCCGCAACTGGGCGCGCAGGCGCCGCCAGTCCCGGGCGTAGTACGCCAGCACGCCCAGGTTGAGGAGCACGGAGCGCCACAGCGACAGCCGTCCCCGGGCTGTGTACCCGTGCCGGATGCCGCGGATCGCGATCAGGTCGTGGCCCGCCAGCTGCGCGAGCGACTGGCCGTAGGTCACCACTTTCACCTGGTGGCCGGCCCGCCGGAGCACGGGCAGGATGGCCCGCGCGAGCGAGCCGTGGCCCCGGCCCTCGCCCGACAATGCATAGACGACGTTCACGGCGCCGGGGCGTCAGATCTGCTCCCCGGTGAACCGGCGGAGCGCCACGCGGTAGAGGTTCATCGCGGTCACGAAGAAGGCAAAGGCCAGGGCCTGCGAGCCGATGACGGAGACAACCACCATGGTTCCGGACTGGATCAGGTGGCGGGCGACGAAGAACAGGGTCGGCTGGTAGACCAGCAGGCCGAGGATGAACGCGGCGGGACTGAACCACGCGATCTGGCCGGCCAGGTGCCAGAGCGTCACCGCGCCCCGCTTCCG
>JBAIXJ010000092.1:0-1502 GCA_037916645.1 Opitutales bacterium
AACGAGGATCCACGGGAGCCCCCGGTGGACGAAGAGCGCGAAGCCCACCATCCCGGCCCCGACCGCAAGGACCTCGAGCAGCGCCTGACCGAGCTTTTCCGTTGGCGCGGTCTCAGGCATGGCGCGCGTCGCCCGCCGCGAGCCGGCATCGGCCCATGTATCGAAGTCCGACGATCGCTGGCACGAGCAGCAGGATCCAGCCCGATCCCAGACAAAAACCGCTCACGGATACGACGAGAGCGTCGGGCAACGCCTGACGGATGGCCGCGATCTCCTCGGGCGATTCTTGGAAGAGTTTTTGGTCGAGACCGACGAAACGCAGCGTTTTCAAATCCCGCAGCGCGTCGAGCTTCGCCTCCGATCCCATGATGACCAGTCCTTCGAGCTCCTTGAGGTCACGCACCGGCGCGAGATCGGTCACTTTCTCGCAGCCGAGCAACTGCAGAATCCGCAGGTTGCGATGAGCAACGACGAAAGCGGCAAACTGCTCCTGGGTGGTCTCCGGCGGCAGGCTTACCCACTGCAATTGACTGAGGCCGGCGAGTTCGGGAAGCCCGGCCAGTTTCTTCTCGGCGCCGAGGAGAAGGGCCTTGAGACCCGGCCGTTGGGCGAGGGCGCGGATGTCCACGAGATCGTCGGCCTGGAGGGATAATTCCTGAAGTCCCGCGGGGGCGGCATCGAGGGCGGAGAGGTCTGTCATGGACGAGCCAAAGACACCAAGCGACTCCAGGCGGTCGAGGCCGGCCGGCAGTGCGCCTGCCGTCTCGACCTTCCAATTCAGGATCGCCAAACGACGGAGGTTCTGGAGCCGGCGGAGCGGTTCAAGGCTGCCGGCCTTCTCGCCTGAAATGACCACGGTCGTGATCTGCTGCTGGTCCGCGAGGAGGTTCCGCACGTCGGCGTCCTGGGCTCCATAGTTGATGCCCAGCACCTCCGGCCGAAACAGGGGCAGCACCTGCTGGAGCGCGGCGCCGGAGGGAACGAACAAGGCCACGCCTGGATTGGCCGCGGCCAGTCGCTTCAGCACCGGCAGCGACGAGGCATCGAACTGCTCCGGCAGGGTCAGACAGCGGACGCCCGCGAGATCCTGGTCGGACGCCGTCGCCAGCCATTCCCGGCCCTCATCGCCGCTTTCGAGCGAGATCCCAATGACTCTTCCCGCCTTTTGAATGCTCCAGTCAGTGGAGGTCAATTCGAGGGTCGGGCCATCTGTCGTGCGGTACACGGTCATGGCCTTGTCGCCGAATATGTCGCCGTCACGCAGCAGCAGACCGGCCCGTCCGCCCTCGTCGCTGCTCGACTGCCAGAGGGACCAAAAAGGGAAAAGATTCCCCCAATCTTTCCCTCCGGCGATGCTGACCGGCTGCGGCAGCGGCCAGGTTGGGGTTGGCGGAATGGTCAGGTTGCACGACGCGGCGAAGAGGAGCAGCGCCGCGGCCGGAAACGTGGCATACGCCAGAAGTCTGCGCGTTTTCATGTTCGATTCCCCTGGGAAGAAGCTG
>JBAIXJ010000093.1:0-2694 GCA_037916645.1 Opitutales bacterium
CTCGGCGGGCACGAGGAGGTCATCACCGCCTATTTCTCGGACATTCAGTCGTTCTCGACGTTCTCCGAGGAGATGTCGCCCGACCGGCTCGTCGAACTCATGAACGAGTACCTCACCGCCTGCACCGACATCGTGCAGGAGGAGGGCGGCACGCTCGACAAGTACATCGGCGACGCCGTCGTCGCGATGTTCGGCGCGCCGCTGCCGCTGCCCGACCACGCCTTCCGCGCCTGCGTCGCCACCCAGCGCGTCCAGCGGCGCATCGCCGAGCTGCGGGAGAAATGGCGCGGGGAGGGGGACCGCTGGCCGGAGGTCACCCACAAGCTCCGCGCCCGGCTCGGGCTCAACACCGGCCCCGCGATCATCGGCAACATGGGCAGCCGCACCCGGTTCAGCTACACGATGATGGGCGACAACGTGAACCTCGCGTCACGCATGGAGTCCGGCGCCAAGAGCTGGGGCGTGTACACGATGTGCACGGAGAGCACGCGCCGGGAGTGCGAGGCGCACGGCGGCGACCGCATCGTCTTCCGCCGCCTGGCGCGCATCGTCGTCATGGGACGGAAGCAGCCCGTGCCGGTCCATGAGCTGGTCGGCCTGAAGGAGGAGGTGGCCGCAGCGACGCGGGACTGCGTTGGGATCTTCGAGGAGGGACTGGCGAAGTACCAGGCGCGGGACTGGGACGCGGCCGAGGCGCTGTTCCGCCGCAGCGCGGAACTCGAGCCGCTGGTGCCCGGCCAGCACCCCGGCGTGAAGGCCAACCCGTCGCTCGTCTACCTCGACATCTGCGCGGAGTACCGGCGCCGCCCCCCGCCCGTCGACTGGGACGGCGTGTACGTGATGAAGGCGAAATAGCCGGGCGGAAGCCGGAAACGGCGACGGGGGCGTCGCCGCTCCAGAAGGGTCCGGTCCTATTTCAAGATCATGTCCTTCACCGTCCGCCCGCCCGGAATCATCGGCAGCACGTGCTCGGTGTAGGGCACGACCACGTCAAGCACGTAGGGGCCGTCGTGGTCGAGCATCTCCTGGATCGCCGGGCGCAAGTCTTCCTTCTTGAGCACGCGGCGGCCCTTGACGCCGAAACCCTCGGCGATCTTCACGAAGTCGGGGTAGAGGGCGCCGGGATTGTCGGGGCTGCCGATGTTGTTCTCGTCGCCGAGGATCGTGTTGCCCCGGACGGAGTCGTAGAACCGGTCCTCCCACTGCACGACCATGCCAAGATGCTGGTTGTTCAGGATCATCGCCTTGGCGGCGATTTTCTCGATCTTGGCCGTGGCGAGCTCCTGCACGTTCATGAGGAACGAGCCATCGCCGTCGACATCGATCACCTGCCGGTCGGGGCACGCCACCTTGGCGCCGACGGCGGCGGGATAGCCGAAGCCCATCGCACCGAGGCCGAGCGAGCTGATGAAGCGGCGCGGCCGGGCGAAGTCGTAATGCTGCGCGGCCCACATCTGGTGCTGGCCGACGCCGGTGGTGATGATGGCGTCGCCTTTCGTCAGCTCGTAGAGCGCGCGGACGGCCTCCTGCGGCTGGATGTGCGGGCTGCTCTCATACCGGAACGGATAATCGCGCTTCCATTCGGCGATCTGGTCATGCCAGGCCTTCAGGTCCGGCGGGGTGAACTTCTGGGCGGCGAGCAGCGCGTTCAGCCGGCCAATCGCGTGCTTGACGTCGGAGCAGATCGTGAGGTGGACGCGCTTGTTCTTGTTGTGCTCCGACGCGTCGATGTCGACGTGGACGATCTTCGCGTGGGCGGCGAACTTGTGCACGTCGCCGGTGATGCGGTCGTCGAAGCGCGCGCCGAGGACCAGCAGGAGGTCGCATTGGTCCACGGCCCAGTTGCCGTAGGCCGTGCCATGCATGCCGAACCACTTCAGGGAGAGCGGGTGGGTCTCGGGAAACGCGCCCACGCCCATGAGCGTGGTGGCCACATGGATGTTCGTGCGTTCGGCAAACGCGAGCAGCTCCTTCTGGGCGCCGGCGGAGATGATGCCGCCGCCGACGTAGAGCATCGGCCGCCGGGCCTCGGCGAGCAGCGCGGCGATCGGCGCGAGCTGTTCGTCCGTGGCGTGGGTGGTGGCGGTGGCGTAGGTGCTCCGGAACGCGACGCGCTCCGGATAGACCGGCGTGAACCGCGCCTGCTGCACGTCCTTCGGAATATCGATGAGGACCGGCCCCGGCCGCCCGCTCTTGGCGAGGTGGAACGCTTCCCGGAACACCCGCGGCAGATCGTGGACGTCCATCACGAGATAGCTGTGCTTCACCACCGGCAGCGTCATGCCGAAGATGTCCGTCTCCTGAAACGCCATCTTCCCGATGTACTTTGAGTACACCTGGCCCGTGATCGCCACGAGCGGGATCGAGTCCATGTAGGCGTCGGCGAGGCCGGTCACGAGATTGGTGGCGCCCGGCCCGCTGGTGGCCATGCAGACGCCGACGCGTCCGGTGGCGCGGGCGTAGCCCTCGGCCGCGAACGCGCCGCCCTGTTCGTGGCGCGGCAGGATGACCCGGACCTTGCCGGAATGCGCGAGCGACTGGTGCAGTTCGAGCGAGCTCCCGCCCGGATACGCGAAGATGACGTCCACACCCTCCCGCGCCAGGCACTCCACCACGGCGTCGGCGCCCTTGATCTCCCGGGTGGCGGGCGTCGGGGCACGGGAGCGGGACGGGGAGGATTTTTTCATGGCGCGC
>JBAIXJ010000094.1:0-3147 GCA_037916645.1 Opitutales bacterium
CGATCAATTTCTCGCGGGTGAGCCGGTCGGCCCTGGTCAACCTCGACCAGGTCAAGGAGCTCCAGCCGACCTTCCACGGCGACTACGTGGTGGTGCTGCGCAACGGCACGAAGGTGCCGCTGAGCCGTAGCCTGCGCGGACAGTTCGGGAAATTCGCCGGGGAGACGTAGGCGGGTGCGGCGCGCCCTGTGGGCGCCGACCGCGTCTGGACGAATCGCGAATTTTTTGGGGCGGGGTCTCCTGACCCCGCCGGATAATGAATTGGCGGGATCGGGCCTGCCGCGCCGTAGCCGACTGGCGAAGGCGGGAGAACCCGCCCTACAACGCGCCGATGTCGGATTGGCGATAGCGCCCGCCCTTCCGCCCGTATGGCTCTGCGAATTGTAGGCTGCCAGCTCGCTGGCGCCTCTCCGGTGGCCGATCGGGGCGTCAGCAAGCTGACCGCCTACAACACGGAATTCCGCCCGACTCCTACCGCGGCGGATTGACGCCAATGGCCCCGCGCATCCGGCATTCCACCCCATTAGTGTTTCCGCTCCCCCCGCGCGGGTCCTTATTCATCAATCGGATGAATTGCCCCGACGCGGCGCGTCCAGACCGCGGTCGGCACACCGCCCATCCCGTCATGTCCGCGGCTCGTTCCGTCCTGGCCCTCCTTGCCGCCGCCGTCGCCGCGACCGCCTTCGCCGCGTCGCCCATCCTGGAGGTGCGCCCGTTCGGGCCCCGGCACCCGGCCGCCGCGGCCGGCAAACCCTTCGAGGAACTCGCCGCGGCCGACACCGGCCTGACGGTACCCAACGTTTACAACGACCCCCGGATGTGGGGTGACCGCTTCCGCGAGTTCACGCTCGGCGCGTTCGAGACCGGCATCGCCGTCGCCGACTTCGACCGGGACGGCCTCCCCGACATCTTCGTGATCTCGAAAAACGGTCCCTGCGCGCTCTACCGGCAGGTCGCCCCGCTCAAGTTCGTCGACGTCGCGGCCGCCGCCGGGGTCGATTGCACCCGCAACGTCCCCGACCCGGCCGCCCCGAGGGTCGGCGCCACCGTCGTCGACATCAACCAGGACGGCTGGCCCGACCTTTATGTCTGCCGCTACGACGCCCCCAACCTGCTTTTCATCAACAACGGCGACGGCACTTTCACCGAGCGCGCCCACGAGTACGGCCTCGACGTCAGGGACTCCTCGGTCATGGCGACCTTCGCCGACTACGACGGCGACGGGTACCTCGACTGCTACCTCGTCACGAACATCCTCGACTTCTCGAAGAGCCCGCAGGGCCAGCGCGACTATCTCTTCCACAACAACGGCAACGGCACGTTCACCGACGTTTCCGCCAAGGCCGGCATCTGGGGGCTGACGCAGGGGCACTCTGCGATCTGGTTCGACGCCAACCAGGACGGCTGGCCCGACCTGTACGTCGCCGACGACTTTGAGACCCCGGACCACTTCTATCTCAACAAGGGCGACGGCACCTTCGTCGACGTCGTGGACCAGCGGCTGCCGCACGTGCCGTATTTTTCGATGAGCGTCGATTCGGGCGACCTCAACAACGACGGCCGGATCGACTTCGTGGTGTCCGACATGCGGGACCACACCCGCCAGGCGTACATGGACGGCATGGAGGAAGTCGGGCGCGGTCTTTCCGAGATGGATACTCTGACCGGGATGGTGTCCCAATACGTCTGGAACGCGGTCTTTCTCGGCACCGGCGCCGACCGCTACCAGGAGGCGGCGCACCTCACCGGCACGGTTGCGACCGGGTGGACCTGGACCACGCGGATCGCCGACCTCGACAACGACGGCCGGCAGGACGTGCTCTTCACCACCGGCATGATCCGGAACTTCATCGATCCGGACGTCGTCGCCAAACAGAACGTCGCCCCCACCCTCGCCGCCCGCGCCGCGGTCTGGAAGGACGCCCCGCCGCGGCGCGAGCGCATCCTCGCCTTCCACAATCTCGGCGACCTGAACTTTGCCGACGTCTCCGCCGCCTGGGGCCTCGACCACCTGGGCATCTCGTTCGGCTGCGC
This sequence comes from Opitutales bacterium, assembly GCA_037916645.1. Classification (GTDB taxonomy): domain Bacteria; phylum Verrucomicrobiota; class Verrucomicrobiia; order Opitutales; family Opitutaceae; genus Fen-1467. The sequence continues at coordinate 2,035 of JBAIXJ010000094.1, forward strand.
CCTCGTCGACCTCGACCACGACGGCGCGCTCGACGTCATCCTGACCAACCAGGAGGGCCCGCCGATCATCCTGCGCAACGACACGGCCGCCGGACACAGCGTCGAGTTCAAGCTCGCCGGGCACCCGCCGAATCGCGACGGCATCGGCGCCGAGATCCGAATCGAAACGGCCGGCGGCGCGCAGATCCGGCAGCTCTACACCGAGCACGGCGTGGTGACCAGCGAGCTGCCCATCGCCCACTTCGGCCTCGGCAACGACACGACCGTCAAAAAGGTCACCATCCGCTGGCCGCTCGGCGAGGTGCAGACGCTGGAAAACGTCGCCGCCGACTGCCTCTACACCATCGCGGAGCCGGAATACCCCGACGGCAAGCGGCCGCACCGGCCGCCGGCGGTGCTCAAGGCGCCGGCGGAGAAATCGCTCTACACCGAGAACGCCCGCGCCCGCGGCCTCGACTACACCTCGAAAGGGCGGACGGTGGACGAGTTCTTCCGCCAGCGGCTGCTGCCGCACCGGCTGGGACAACAGGCTCCGGCGATGGCCGTGGCCGACGTGAACGGCGACGGGATCGACGACATCTTCGTCAGCGGCGCGCTCGGCCAGGCTGGGGCGCTCTTCCTCGGCCGCCCGGACGGCAGTTTCGTCTCCGGGCCGAGCCAGCCCTGGGCTGGCGACAAGGAGGCCGATGAGACCGGCGCCGTCTTCTTCGACGCCAACGGGGATGGACACCTCGACCTCTTCATCTCCGCCGGCGGCGTCGCGTACGACGAGGGCGACGCTCATTTGAACGACCGGCTCTACCTCGGCGACGGCCGGGGCAACTTCGCGCCCGCCCCCGCCGGGGCGCTCCCCGCCGACGGCGAGAGCACGACGGCCTGCGCGGCCGCTGATTTCAATGGCGACGGACGCACCGACCTCTTCGTCGGCGGGCGGACGGTGCCCGGAAAGTGGCCCGATACGCCGCGCAGTTTCCTCTACCGCAACAACGGCGGTAGCTTCGAGGACGTCACCGACCAGCTCGCGCCCGGGCTGCGTCACGCCGGCATGGTTACGGCCGCGGCGTGGGCGGATCTCGATGGTGACGGCCGGCCCGACCTCGTGCTCGCGCTCGA
>JBAIXJ010000095.1:0-1979 GCA_037916645.1 Opitutales bacterium
CCTGGCCTGTGATCTGGCAGCCGGTCGTCAGGACCAGTGCGGTCAAAAGAAGCAGCGCTGCGCCTCGTTGCAGGGTCTCTCGTGTGCTCATCGCGTCCTGTGGTTCTGGCAGATCTCGTGGTGGCGGGATCGACCGCGGCTCCGGGCTTCGTCCGCATCGGGTCCGCCATGGCAGATTCGTTCGAAACTGGCGGTTGCCGCTGCATGGAGCCGGCCCGGATCATGAGCGCACGGAGCGGGAAGACGACGGCAAAACGGTCCCCGAAGGCAAACCGGCGGGGCGGGGCCACCGGCCGCGCAGATCGGTCAGCCCGTGGCGACCGCGTCCCACTCGTCGAAGATGGCATAGGCGTTGGCCAGCTTGGCGGCGGCGCCGAATTCGAACTGGGCGATCACCCCGCCGCCCTGGTGCATCAACGCGGCCGCCACCCTCCGGACGGCGCGGCGGCATTCGTCCGTCGTGCCCTTGGGCAACAGGTGCTGCCGGTCCATCTCCCCCCAGAACGTGATGCGCCCCTTGCAGCGTTTCCCGATGGCCTCGATATCCATGATGAACAGCTGGCTGTTGATCGCGTCGACGCCGATTTCAATCAGGTCCTCATAGATCTTCTCGATGCAGCCGTCGGAGTGCATGAAGACCTTCTTGCCGGCGGCATGGGCGATGTCGCAATACTCCTTGTACAGGGGCTTGAACAGGCGCCGCCACAATGTCGGGGAAATCAGCAGCGAGCGCTGCGAGCCCCAGTCGTCCATGATCCCCAGCGCATCGACGCGGGTTCGGCTCCAGGCTTCCGCCTCCCGGCGGAAATACCCGTGCACCACCCGCAGCAGCTCCAGAAGCTCCGGCGGCTGCTCCGCCAGATCCATGTACAGGTTCTGCGAACCGCGGAGGAATTGCATGCGCTCGAACGGCCGGGCCCAGCAGTAAGGCATCATGAATTTTCCGCCGGCCGCGCAACAACGGTTGATTTCCTCCACGTCGAGCTGCAGCAGGGAGTCCGGGGGCTTGACGAGATCGAGCTTGGACCACTCATCGACCAGGGGGTGCCGCACCTCACCGATCAGGCCGGCTTGGATGTTTTCGAACACACAGCCCCATTCATCGCGGAAGGTCCCCACGGCAAAGGCATCCCCTTCCGTCAGCTTCGCCACCGCACTGCCGGGCAGGCTCTGCATATCGTCCGGGTATCGCTGGACCAGCGCCTCCACCGCCGGAAGCCCGTGCTCCAAGCGGGCAATGGGCAGCACCCAGAGCTGGCGGGGCACGCGATCGGGATGATCGCACGCCAACGCGCGCTGGACCCGTTCCCGGCTGGTCATGAGCTCAATCCTGTCAGCCGAAACGCGCCCTGCCTCCGCCCAAACGCCTCCGGTCGCGAAGCTGCCAGCCGTGCTTTTTGGTGCATACCCGTAGTGCAAGTATTCGGTGGCCGTGCCGAACGGAGTCCAGCCAAAAGACCGGCCGAAAGGCCGTCAGCATCACGGCCCTCTTTGAGCCCGCGCGCCCCGCGTCTCGTAGAGATGCTGGCGCGGCCTGAGTCAAAACACCATTCGCGTTGTGGTGAGGAAAAACCCGGTCAAGGACCGTGCGCCGGGCGCCGGCCAAAAAAAGTTCCTCCAGTGCGCGCCGGGATTCCCCTTGAGGCGCCCGCTCCGCATCGCTACGCCACTCGCCGGGCCCATGACCGTACCCTCGCCCCGCCTTGATCCGGAGTGGCTTGACCGGCTGCTGAATCGCCTGACCTCCGCCCGGGTGGCCGTATTCGGCGACCTATTTCTCGACGCCTACTGGGAGCTCGATTCCGCGCCAAGCGAAACGTCGCTCGAGACCGGGCTCGAGGCCCACCGGGTCACGGGGCAGCGTTATTCGCCCGGCGCCGGCGGCAACGTGGCCGCGAATCTCGCGGCGCTGGGGGCGCAGGTCACCGCCGTCGTCGGCTGGGTGGGCGGCGATCTGTTCGGCGACGAACTGGTGCGGC
>JBAIXJ010000096.1:0-3756 GCA_037916645.1 Opitutales bacterium
CGAGGTGGAGACGGCGGAGGACGGAAGCCAAGGCGTGGCTCTGTTTCGGAAGCAGGCCTGCGACCTTTTGATCACCGACCTGATCATGCCCAACAAGGATGGAGTCGAGACGATCATGGCCTTGCGCCGGTTGCGGTGCGACTTCGGGATCCTGGCCATCACGGGCGGCGGACAGATGCTCGGCACGGATTACCTGCGCAAGGTCGTGGCCAACCTCGGAGTGGTCCGGCTCCTGACGAAGCCGTTCACCTCGAGCCAGCTTCTCGAAGCCGTGCGCGAGGCACTGGCGACGGTCGCACCGGCCGACTGAAGTCCCTTTTCGGTACCGGGTTTGCCTCGTCGGTGCGGATTGACACCCGGGTTGGGCGTCCAGCCGGCCGGGCCCCGGGCGAAAGGGGCGACGGTTCAACGGCGGCCCGGGCTGCCCCATGAAGTCACGGCTGGGCCGACGTACCCGCGAGGTCGCCGTAGCTCAGGAGCTTGATGTGCCGCCGGGCGATGACGCCCTTGACCTTCGCGCTGGTGAAGGCCCGGGTCACGCCGTCGCGGTGGCTGGCGACCATCTCGTAGCCCTTGTGGCCCATCTGCCGCATCTCGGGCGTGTCCAAGCCGGGATGCTCGACGAGCAGCCATTGGCCGGGCGGCAGCTGCCGGAGCAGGTTGACCAGCGCCGTCTCGCGCTCCTTCGCCGTCGCGGTGTAGGCGCCGAACTCGCCGGCGAATTTCACGCCGTCGTCCTCCAGCCGAAGCCCGTGCTCCTTCGCGAGCCGCACGGTGATCGCCCGCAGCTCCGGTGTGGCCACCGCCGTGAACATGTGCGCGGAAACGTGGGTCACCTGCCGGCCGAGATGGCGCCGCGCGGCCTCGATCTGCGCCCGCAGCTCGTGCTCGACCTCGTCCAGGTTGGGCTGCGCTTCGAGGAACCCGGTGCCGGCGGGGAAGTCGGGCCGCTGCGTCGTGGTGGGATGGAAATAGCCGTTGGCGTCGACCAGGCTCGGGGCGGGCGTCAGCGGCCGCCATTTCACGCGCTCCCACTCGCTGGTCAGAGTGAGGTGGACGCCGACGTCGAGGCCGGGGTTCTCCTTGAGCAGGCGCACCGCGTCGAGGAACCAGGCGCCCGGCACCATCAGCTCGACGGATTTCACAATGCCTTCCCGGTAGGCCTTGACGCAGGCCTCGTTGATGGCCTGGGCCGAGCCCATGTCGTCGGCCCGCACGAGCAGGCGGATCTCGCCCTCCTGGGCCGGGGCCGGCGGGGCAAACGGGGCCACGGCCAGCGCGGTCAGCGTGAGGTATTTGTTCATGGCAGCAGACTGGATCCGGATTTTGGGGGAAGCCGGCCGGCGCTCGGCTCCGAACGGTCGCGGACGGGAGTGTTGCCCGCTGCAGGCCCGGGCGGCCGCGTTTGCCGGAGGCAGCCCGGCCATCGGCCGGGCCTACAGGGTTTCGCATCGCTCCGGGGCCGTGGGTAACGCCTCCAGGCTAGGTGGTGCCGAAATCGATCGTCTGGGGATTCACCAGCGCGGCGAAATCGGCATAGGCCAGCTTGATGATCTCGGTGTGGCTGCAGGCGTTGAAGGCGATCTCCGCCTCCTCGGCCAGGCTCGCCGCGACGTGGACCGGCATGCCGTACAGGTTGCCGAACGGCGGCATGGCCCCGACCTCGCAGTCGGGGAACGCGTCCTTGAACTCCTGTTCCGTGGCCAGCTTGATCCGGTCGGTTTCCAGCGCCTCGCGCAGATCCGACAGCACGAGGCGGCGGTTGGCCGGCAGCACGATCATGGCCATGGCGCCATCGATCCTCACGATGATCGTCTTGGCGAAATCGCGGCCCGCGACGTGGGCCGACGAGGCCACCTCCGACGCGGTGTAGGCCGGGGAGTGCTGGATCGAGACGTATTTGATGCCGCGGCTGTTCAGGAACTCCTTGAGCTTGGTTGCGGGCATGGCGGCTCCTCTGGGTTGGATTGCTGGATTGGACACCAGGTCGGGCGACGCCCGGCGGACGTTCCCGCCGCGCAGGCGCATGCTCGACGCCGAGGGCTTGGAGTCTAGGCACCGGCCGGGCCGAAGTAAACACCGATGGCGGGTGAATGCGGATGGCTCGGGGACCTCCCGCGAAGCATGCGAAGCGATGCGAAAACCGGCCGGCGACGAAGGCGTCGCCGCTCCAGCATTCACCGATACTGGGGACGCGACGCCCTCGTCGCGTTCTGGAAGAGTCACGCCACGCGCACCGGGAGGCGGCGCGCGCCCCATTTGCCCGGCTGCCGGTCGAAGCGGCCCGCGATCTCGTGTCCGCACGCCCGGCACCGGTTGCCGTCCAGGTTGTAGGCCCCGAGTTCGTACCAATCCCGCTCGATCAGCACGGCGCCGCAGCCCGGGCACCAGGTGCTGCCGCCGGCGGCGTCATGCACGTTGCCGGTGTACACATACCGCAGGCCCTTGGACCGGGCGATCTCCCGGGCGCGGGTGAGGGTGGCCGACGGTGTGCGCGGCGTGGTCAGCATCTTGAAGTCGGGATGGAAGGCCGTGAAATGCCATGGCACGTCGGGACCGAGGTTGGCGGCGTACCAGTCGGATGCCCGGTCGATCTCCTCAGCGCTGTCGTTGGCCCCGGGGATGAGAAGCGTGGTTACCTCGAACCAGACCTCGGTCTCGCGGCGGAGGTAGACCAGCGTATCGAGCACCGGCTGGAGCTGGCCCAGGCAGGTGCGATGGTAGAACTCCTCGGTGAAGCCCTTGAGGTCCACGTTCGCCGCGTCCATGTGGCGGTAGAAATCGGGGCGCGCCTCCGCGGTGATGTAGCCGGCCGTCACCGCCACGGTCTTGACGCCCTGCTCGTGGCAGGCGAGGGCGGTGTCGATCGCGTACTCGGCGAAGATCACCGGGTCGTTGTAGGTGAAGGCCACGGAGCGGCAGGCGAGGCGGCGCGCGGTCGCCGCGATCGCCTCGGGGGTCGCCGCATCGCCGAGGCGGTCGAATTCGCGCGCCTTGCTGATGTCCCAGTTCTGGCAGAACTGGCAGCCGAGATTGCAGCCGGCCGTGCCGAACGACAGCACGCTCGTGCCCGGCAGGAAGTGGTTGAGCGGTTTCTTTTCGATCGGATCGACGCAGAAGCCGCTGCTGCGACCGTAGGTGGTGAGCACCATGGCGCCGCCGACGCGCTGCCGGACGAAGCAGAAGCCGCGCTGGCCGTCGTTCAGCTTGCAGAGGCGCGGGCAGAGCCGGCATTCGAGCCGGCCGTCCGGGCGCGGCTGCCACCAGCGCGCGGGGTGGGTGGAGGGGAGGGGCGCGGCGGCCATGTCACTCCTCCCGGGGGCCGGCGGGCGTCTCCTTGTAGCTCTTGGCGCGGAACCGCTGCATCTTGATCCACTCGTCGGGCCCGATGTCGGCCTTCTGGCGCGCGATCGCGAGCTGCTGTTTCACCGAATCGATTCCGGGGATCGCCGGCAGCAGCACCCCCTTGCGGCCGTCGACCGCCGACACCACCACGCCGTAGACGGCGGGGTCCAGCGCCGCCGGCGACATCACCGGCTCCATCTCCCCCAGGATCGTCACGCTGAAACTCACCGTCGGCAGCTCGGCCGCCGTGAGCGGCGGGAAGCGATAGTCGTGGAACGCGGCCTCCCCGGCGCATTGCCAGGTTTCGCGCACGAGGTCGGTCTCCTTGGCCGCCAGCCGCCCGCGGCAGCCGCGCAGCTCGCCGCGCTCGGTGCGCAGCGTGACAAACACGGCCCGGCGCTCCGCCAGGAT
>JBAIXJ010000097.1:0-2223 GCA_037916645.1 Opitutales bacterium
GTCGCGTGGCCCCTGCTGGCCCTCCGCGCGCCCGGCCGGCGTTGGCTCGCGGCCGGAGCGGTGGCGGCCGTGCTCCTGATCGTGGGTGGGCTGGTCTACCTGCGCGATGCCAAGGCACACGAACGGGTCGACGTCCTGTTGCGCCACCCGCTGGAGCCCTCGCGCGCTGTGATGTGGCAGGCCGGGTGGCGCCTCTTTCTGGAGCACCCGCTCCTCGGCAGCGGGGCAGGCTCGTACGGCATTCTGTTTGAACGGCACCGTCCCGAACGGTTCTGGGACGCGCCGCGGTGGGCGCACAACGACTTTCTCAACACGCTGAGCGATTACGGGGCGGTCGGTTTCCTGCTGTCATTCGGCGTGCTGGCGGTGGCGGGGTGGCGCACCTTGGCCGGATTGCGGCGCGCGGCGGAACCGGAGGGAGCGGCCCGTCCTCCGCCGGATACGCCTCAATCCGCCCTCCGTCTCGGCCTCACGGTCGGATTGCTGGCTTTTGCGGCCCAGTTGTTCGTGGACTTCAATCTGAAGATTCCGGCGCTGGCGCAGGCCGCGGCGCTGATGGCCGGCTTGGTCGTGACGCCGGCGCGGGCCGCCCCGCGGAGCGCCTCCGGACGCATGGCGGGCGCCGCGTGGCTGGTCCCGGCCCTGGCGGCCGCGATCGTGATCCTCGCGCTGCCGGTCTGGATCCTCCCGATGTCCCGCGCGGAGGCGTTGCGCTGGCGGGCCCGGGAGGCGCTCGACCGGCTGGCGGCGCATCCCCCGGCCGCGGCGGAGCTGGAACGGACGCTTCAGTTGGCCCGCGTGGATCTGGCGCGGGCGGTGGAGATCGATCCGCGCAACGCCGCGGCGTGGTCGGACTTGGCGGATGCGCTCGTCCGGCAATCGCGAGTGGCGCCGGCCCGGGCCCGCGAGTTGGGACGCGAGGCGGAGGGCGCGGCCACCCGGGCGCTCGCGGATTCGAGCGTGGTCGCGGAGTTCTGGCTGCACCGCGGCCTGGCGTTGGATCTGCAGGGGAGGTGGCGCGATGCGTGGGCCGACTTTGTGCGGGCTCTCGAGCTCGCGCCCCGCCGGGCCGACATCTGGTACTACTACGCTTACCATCTCAGTCTGCGCGACTTGGAGAGCGCGAGGGCCGCGCTGGCGACCTGCTTAAGACTTGACCCGTGGAACGGCCAAGCCCTAGCGTTCCAAAAACAACTGGGCGGCAGCCACTAATCCGACCCCAAGCGCACGGTTACCCCTTGTCATGAACGTCCGGCTATTCGCATTGATGGCGATTGCGGTGGTGGGTCTGTGCGCCAGCGCCTTCGGGCAGGGCGCGCCGACTCCGGTGGGCCAGATCCGCGCGGTGAGAATTGTTGGTGACGTGAAGGTCACCCACGGGGCCAGTCAGACCACCGCGGCCCTGCGCGACAACGACTCGTTGACCCAGGGCGACATCATCGTCACGGCGAAGGCTTCGAGCGTGGTGCTGGTCTTCTCCAACGGCTCCACGATCAACCTCGGCCAGGACTCGCGCATGGCGATCGACGAGTTTTTGCAGGACCCGTTCAGCCAGGACATCAAGGTCAGCGAGCTCAACGCCGAACCGAGCAAGTCGCAGACCAAGCTGGCCCTCACCTACGGCGAGCTGGTCGGCAACGTGAAGAAGCTGCACGGCGACTCATCCTTCCTGGTGCAGACGCCGGTGGGCGCGGCCGGCATCCGCGGCACGACGTTCCGCTTGGTCTACCGGCCCTCGGGCACCGGCCAGGCGTTCTTCACCCTGAGCACGGCGTCGGGCGAGGTGATCTTCCAGGGCACGACCGGATCGCCGGTGCCGGTCCCGGCGAACCAGGAGGTCGACATCCAGGTCACGATCAACGAGGTCACGGGGGCCGTGGAGTCGGTGCAGGTGGTGAGCAAGGACATTTCGCCGGACGCCGCGCAGGCGATCGAGCAGCAGGTGACGCAGGCACTCGATTCGACCAAGGACACGGTTTTCCCGGCGAATCCGGCGCCGTCCGGAGAGGCGCAGCCGCCGCCCCCGCCGCCGACGACGGTAGAGCCGCCGCCGACCACGCCGGGCAGCGGCGAGACGGGTTGACGCCCGGCCGCATCACGCTTCGGCCCGGATACCGGCGGGTGTCCGGGCTTTTTGCTGGCGCGCAACGGCCGCGGCCGCACCGATTTCGGCTTCCGTTCGCCGGCCCTGCGGCTAGCCTGCCCGGTCGTGGCGAAACCCAA
>JBAIXJ010000098.1:0-5814 GCA_037916645.1 Opitutales bacterium
CTGCAACTCGATTTTGAACTCCTCGGTGTGCCATGACCGCCCGCCCCGCCCTCCTTGGATTCCTGCTTGCCTGCGGCCTGCCGTTGCTGCGCGCCGCCGATCCGTCGGCGTCCGACGCCGTCCCATCGACCTCCGACGCCGGCAGCTTCGAAGGGACCCACGATCGGGTCGAAGCGCTCTTTCGCGGGCGCGATGCGATTCCGAAGCTGCCCGATGACCTCCGCAACCCCTTCAGCCGCCCCGACGAGCGCCGGCCCGTGGCCGGCCCGACCCCAACCGATGCGGACCCCACCCGGCAGCCCGCCCTGTCCGACCACGCGCTCCTTGAGCGGGTGGCGGCGGCGGTGCAGATCCGGGGCATCGTCGAGACGAGCGGCCACCCGTCGCTGATCATCAACAAGAAGTTGTTTGAAGAGGGCGACCGGCTGACGGTCCTTTACGCCGGCACGTCGGTGGAAATCGTCATCAAGAAGATCTCCTCCGAGACATTCACGCTCGGTTACAAGGACGCCGAGCTGACCCTGCGGCTGCCGCGTTAGCCGGGGCCCGCTGCCGTCCGGGATCAAGCCGGCCGGGGGGCGGCTTCACTGAGCCGCGCAATCACGGCGGGGAGGAGCTGGTGTTCGGCGGCGTGGATCTTCCCCTCGAGCGACTCGAGGGAATCATCCGGCTCAATCCGCACCGGCAGCTGGTCAATGATGGGGCCGCCATCAACCTCCGAGGAGACGACATGAACGGTGCATCCGGTCACCTTCACCCCGCGCCGCCACGCCTGGCCGATGGCGTCAAGCCCCGGAAAACTCGGCAGCAGGCTCGGGTGGAGATTGATGATCCGGCCGGGAAAAGCCGCGAGAAACCGGGCCTTGAGAATCCGCATGAAGCCCGCCAGGACGATCAGATCCGGCGCGCAGGCGCCGATTGCCTCCACGTAGCGGCTTTCGCCGGCGTCGTCGAATTTGGTCTTGAACGGCCCCGGATCGAGGAACCGTGCCGGCACGTTGAAGCGCGGCCCCAGTTCGAGCAGGCGGGCCTCCCGCCGGTCGGACAGCAATTGCACCACGTGCGCGCGGCCGAGGCGGCCGTCCCGTTCGGCCTGGAGGATCGCCTCCGCGTTGGTCCCCCGGCCCGAACCCAGTATGACCACGCGCATGGCCGTCACGCCTCTCCCGCCGCCCGGATTCGGGCAATCAGCGCCGTCGTGCTGAAGCCGGCGAGGAAGGGCAGGAACCGGATCCGCGTCCCCGCGGCCTCGAGGGCCGCCCGCTCCGCCGGGTCCAGCGTGGCCAGGCTGTAATCGCCGGCCTTCACGTAGATGTCCGGCCGCAGAACCTGGATCTCGCGGACCAGCCGCGGGCGGCGGAAAATCACCACGCCGTCCACCGACGTCAGCTGGGCCAGGTTGTAGGCCCGGGCCTTTTCACCCAGGATGGGACGCCGGGGTCCCTTCAGCGCCCGCACGCTGCGATCAGAGTTCAGCGCGACCAACAGCCGGCCCCGCCGGCCCGCCAGCTTCCGGGCGCGCGCCAGGTACGAGGTGTGGCCGGGATGCAGCAGGTCAAACACGCCGTTCGTGAGCACCAGCCTGCCGCCCGCGCGCCGCAGCCGCCGGCGGAGTTTCGCCGCCTGGCGCAGCGTCAGCAGTTTGGGGTTCGGCAGTCGCACGGCCATCCTCGGGCTAGAAGAACTTCTTGGCCTTCTCAAAGAAGCTCCGGGCCACGGGCTCGTTCGCATCGCCGCTCGCGATGGCGAAGTCCTCGAGCTTCTTGCGCTGCTCCGGCGTCAGGTGTGTGGGCACCTCGACATGCACCCGCACCAGCTGGTCGCCGACCTGCCCCGATCGGAGCCCCGGCAAACCGCGGCCCTTGAGGCGGAACGTCGTTCCGGACTGCGTCCCGGACGGAATCTTGAGGGAGGCCTTCCCGGACAGCGTGGGCACCTCGATGGTCCCGCCGAGCGCCGCCAGGGTGAACTTGATCGGAATCTCGCAAAGCAGGTCGTCGCCCTGCCGCTCGAAGATCTCGTGCTCCTTCACGTGGATGACGAGATAGAGGTCCCCGGGGTGCCCGCCGTACGCACCCGCCTCCCCGTTGCCGACGGAGCGCAATTTCGAGCCCGTGTCGACGCCGGGCGGGATGCGCACGTTGAGCTTGGCCGTCTTGTTGACCCGGCCGTCGCCCCGGCACTCGCGGCACGGCTTCTCCAGGCGCGTGCCGGTGCCGTGGCAGGTCGGGCAGACCTGCCGCACGGTGAAGAACCCGCGCGAGGTCGTCACCTGCCCGGCGCCGCGACAGGTGGCGCAGGTGATCCGCTTTGACCCCGGCTCCGCCCCCGTGCCCTCGCAGTGGTCGCAGAGGGCGAGCTTGCGGAACGAGATCTCCTTTTCCACGCCGCGGGCCGCCTCCTCGAGCGTGATTTCGAGGTCATAGCGCAGGTCCGCCCCGTCCCGGGCCCCGTCACCCCCGCCGCCGCCAAAGAACTCCTCAAAGATGCTGCCGCCGCCGCCGCCGAAAACCTCGCGGAAGATGTCGAACGGATCATGGAATCCGCCGGCCGGGCCGCCCCCGCCGCGCACGCCGGCGCCTTGGCTGAAGGCCGCGTGGCCGAAGCGATCGTAGGCCGCCCGCTTGTCGGCGTCCTTGAGCACTTCGTAGGCCTCGGAGACCTTCTTGAACATCTCCTCGGCCTGCTTGTTGCCCGGGTTCTTGTCGGGATGATACTGGATGGCCTTTTTGCGGTAGGCCTTCTTGATCTCCTCCTCCGTCGCCTCCCGGCTCACGCCGAGCAGCTCATAATAGTCTTCCTTAGGCATGTCGATTCGGGGGCGATCCGCGGGCGCAGGACTGGCGGCTTGGGCCGGCCGCGCCGCTCGCGGACGCCGGTGCGGCGCGCGTCACCCCTTCGCCTCCTTTTCCGGTCTTTCCGGTCCGCCCGACAGAATGACGCTGGCCGGCCGCAGCACCCGCCCGTGGAGGCTGTACCCCGCGCGCACCACCTGCAGCACGTGTTCCTCCGGGACCTCGGCGCTGGGTTGATGCGCCAGCGACTCATGCTGGTGCGGATCGAATTTCTGCCCGACGGGATTGAGCTCCTTCAAACCGTGGCGCGCCAGCACGCCTTTGAACTGGTCCAGGACGATCGCCACGCCGTCGGCGATGGTCTTGGCCGCCGCCTCCTGGCGCGCCGCCGTCGCGGCAAGCTGCAGGCTGTCGACCACCGGCAGCAGATGCGCCATGAGGCCGGCGGTGACCGCCGCGCGCAGTTCGTCCTTCTCGCGCGTGGCGCGCCGGCGGTAGTTCTCCAGGTCAGCCACCGCCCGGAGGTAGCGGTCGTAGTTGGCCGCCGCCTCCTGGCGCGCCGCCGCCAGCTGCGCATCCGCGGACGGTGCGGCCGGCTCTGCCCCGGCTCCGCCCGGCGGCAGCTTCGGCGCCGGGGGCGAAGGCGGCTCGGCCGCGGTTTTGGCGCGGGCGTCAACGGGTGTTTCCTGCGGTTCGGAATTGGCCATGGAAAACGTCTAGTAAACTATTTCCGGAGGCTTTTCTCAAGCGATTCAAAAAACCCTTTCACGGCCTCGCCGGTCTTGCGCCCCGCCTGACCGAGCGAGTCGCCGACCTCGTGGAGAAACCCGCCTGATTCGGGCAGCGCCCCTGCCAGCACCCCGGCCAGGTTGCCCAGCGCCCCCGCCAAGGGCGTCGCCACCTGGCTCGCGCTGGTCACGTTTTCGTAGGTGTGGGTGAAATTGACGGTGTATTCGCGTGTCTCCGGTTTGCTCACGGAATAATCCGCCACGAGCATCCGGTCGATCCGGACGGTCAGGTGCCGGATCAGAAATCCGCGTTGCGTTTTCGCCTCCGTCTTCCTGGCGGCGCCGGCCGAGGGGTTGCCCGCCGACCCAGCCAATCCCTGCTGAAAAAGCCGCGCGTTGACCCGTCCCTCGCGGTCCCGCACAATTGCGACTTGGGCGACGTCCAGCGTTGCATCGTTCACCTCCCAACGCCGGCCGAAGAACGAGCTGCACCGCGCATCGATCTTGAACTCGCGAACGCTGACGAACTCCGTCCGGGGGAACGTCGGCGGATTGGCGATGACCAGCCCGCGGACCGCCAGATCGGCCGTGAACGGGTTGCAGTAAAGACTCTGGATCTGCACGTCGAACCCCGTGCGCCCGCGGACAAATCTCGCCACCAGCTGGGGCAGGAAGACCATCCACGCGACCGCGCCGCAGGCGAAAAGGATCGCGAGGGCTACGACCAGCTTCAGCACGGCGCTTCCGGGCGATCGCTCCATGGCGGGATTCACGTGAAATTCTCCGTCAGCAACACGAGCGCGTCCTCGGTCGCCGCGAATACAAACCCGCCCGCCTGTGGCAGCAGGGCGTTCTCGCCCCGCTGGAGCCGGGTCCGCTCCGTCTGCTCCTCCAGCGATCCGCGGACCACGTGCAGCAGCCGCGGCTGTTCGCCGGCGGCGAGTTCGAGGCGCCCCCCGCGCGGGAGCGGCACCTGGCGGATGCGGAACTCCTCGCAGTCGGCCAGCGCAGCGGGGCCCGGCGGAGTCCGCAACGGTTGGGGCTCGGGCTGGTCCCAGCAAATGGACTCCAGCGCCTCCTGAAGATGAAGGCGGCGCGGCTTGCCGTCCGCGCCCGTCCGGCCCCAGTCGTACACCCGGTAGGTGGTGTCGGAGTTCTGCTGGATCTCGAGGATGACGCAGCCGGCGTCAATGGCATGGACCGTGCCGCTGCGCACGAGGATCGAATCGCCGGCCGCGACCTCGAACCGGTTGACGCACCGCTCGAGGTTGCCATCGGCCAGCGCCCGTTCAAAATCGCCCCGGCCCACGCCCCGCCGGAGGCCGACCATCAGCGCGGCGCCGCGGCTCGCCTCGGCGATGAACCAGTTTTCGGTCTTGGGTTCGCCGTGCAAGACGGCCGCCCGGTCAGCCGGCGGATGCACCTGCAGGCTGAGCCGCTCGCGGCAGTCGAGCCACTTCACCAAGATCGGAAATCGCCGCGCCGGCGGCCAGTGCCGCCCCATGACCTCCACCCCATGCGTCTCCAGAATGCTGCGCAGCGTCCGGCCGGCCCATCGTCCTTCCACGACCACCGACTGGGCTTCCGGCCGGTCGACGATCTCCCAACTCTCGCCGATCGGCACGTCGGAGGGAAGCCTCCGCCCGAAGAGTTGGCCCAGCGCCCGTCCGCCCCAAATGCGCTCTTGGTAAATGGGCGCAAATCGCAATACTTCAATCATGCCGCGCTTATCAGTTAATCGTCAAAATGAAGGCCGCTTATTTACATTGACCCCCCCGACCGGTAGCGTGGATTTTTAGCCGGGGTTCCGTCGCTACACAAATGGCCAAGTCGCAGACTTCAAACCCAAAGAACGCTCCATCGTTCGACGGTCCGCGCTACCGGCCGAGATGGCTCGCCGCGAGCGTCTGTTTCCTGCTCGGGGTCTGGATGCTCGTTGTCCTGCTGGATTATGATCCCCGGCAGAGTCTCGAATATCAGGTGAGCGGCCAGAGCGCGTGGCGCGATGGCCAATGGGTGATTCACAATCTCGCCACGCCGCCACCCAACCTCGGCGGGCAGTGGGGCGCGGAACTGGCCTGGTGGTCGCTGCATCTCGCCGGCGTGGCAGCATGGGCGCTGCCGGTTTTTCTCCTCTGGTTCGCCTGGGTGGCGATTCGCAACGCCCGGCGCCTCGTGGTCACGCGGTTCGTGGCGATGATCCTTTGCGTCGCGTCCGCCTCGAGCCTCGCGGCGATGATCGAGAGCTTCAAGCCCACCGATTACTTCACCCAGGGGCTCGGCGGGGCCAT
>JBAIXJ010000099.1:0-2972 GCA_037916645.1 Opitutales bacterium
CTACGCCGACCGCGACTGGCCCGCGCCCGAAAAGGGCAAGGCCGCCATGATCACCCGCCTCGACGACGACGTCGGGCGGCTGCTGGACAAGCTCACGGCCCTCGGCCTCGCCGACCGCACGATCGTCATCTTCACCTCCGACAACGGTCCGCACGCCGAAGGCGGCGTCGATCCCGAGTTCTTCCATTCGAGCGGACCGCTCCGCGGCCTCAAGCGCGACGTGTACGAGGGCGGCATCCGCGTGCCCCTGATCGTCCGCTGGCCGGGTCACGTCGCCCCGGGCTCGGTGTCGGATCATGTGGGCTACTTTGGCGACTTCATGGCCACCCTCGCCGCCGTCGCGGGTGGCTCGCCGCCCGCGGGCCTCGACAGCGTCAGCTTCCTGCCGACGCTGCTCGGCCGCCCGACCGACCAGGCGCAGCATCCGTATCTCTACTGGGAGTTCTACGAAGGCCGGTCATCCCAGGCCGTGCGCCTGGGCGACTGGAAGGGCGTGCGCCGCCCGATGCTGACGGGGCCGATCGAGCTGTACGATCTGCGCACCGATCTGGGGGAGCAGCACGACGCGGCCGCCGCGCATCCCGATATCGTCGAGCGCATCCGCCAGATCATGGCGGAGGCCCACGTCCCCTCGCCCTTGTGGCAGGTTCGCGGCCGGTAGCCGCGGCCGGCGCACCGCCTTCGGACCAAAACCCGCCGCCTACAGCCTGGGCGGCGCCAGCCGCCACTGGTCCATCGCGTGCATTTCGCCGCAATCCAGGCAGCGGGTGCCCACGAACTGCATCCCGCAGTGCGGGCACTGCGCCTGTGTTTCAAAGGTGTCGAACGGTTTCCCGCAGCGCGCGCACTGCCACCACGCGCCGATCGGCGGCGGCGTTTCGCAGCTCGGGCACCGGAAGCCCTGCCGCCGCGGCAGCCGCGCCACCCGGGCCAGCATCCGCGCCTGCTGCAGCCCCCGCCAGCACAGGCTCACGATGAGGAGCGCGACCAGCGCCACCCAGATCGACTGCGTCAGCCACGCGTAGAAAAACAGCAGCGGCACCCCGATGAAACCGATGATGCTTGCCACCGTCAGGCTTCGGGCCCGGCCGATCACAAACCACAGCAGCGAGCGCACGATCTGTCCGCCGTCGAGCGGGTAGATCGGCAGCACGTTGAACGCGAGCAGGACCGCGTTGGTCCACCAGACCGCCTGCACGAAATGCGCGGGATCGGGCAGGCCGACCGCAAACGGCCCGGTCCCCGTCAGCAGCAGCAGCACCGTGAGCGGGAAAAACAGCGCCACATTCACCAGCGGCCCGGCCGCGATGCTCCAGAGCGTGGCGCCCGGCCGCATCGGCGGCGCCACGTAGGCCACGCCACCGAACGGCCAGAGCACGATCTCGTCCGCCCGGCCGCCGACCGAGCGGCAGGCCAGCGAGTGGCCGCACTCGTGCAGCAGCACGATCGCGAACAGCGCCACATATTCCAGGGCGTTCCACCAGATCCCGCCGTAGCTCTGGCGCCGGTAGGCGATCTCGAACATCGCGACAATGAACCACGACCAGTGCAGGTACACGTTGATGCCCAGCAGCCGGAAGAGGCGGAACGATCCCTGGCGCGTCGGGAGCATGCCCAAGGCCTATCATGGGCCCGCCTTCGCCAACAAGCCATTTACCTTATAGCCGACCTCCAGGTCGGAATTAAACTCGCCTCGCCCGGGGCCGATCTTATCCTCGGATCCCGTCGGTCCTGCTCGTGTTGTTTGGCTTGAACCCCCCTCCCCAGTCCCCGCCCCTCCCTCCATCGACGGCGGGCGCTAACCCGGCGCCCGCCGGTGTTCATGAGGGCAAACGGGCCTCCCTGCCCGAGGTGGTCTTTGCGGAGAACCTGTGCAAAGGGTGCGAGCTGTGCCTTTCCGTCTGCCCAACCAAGGTGCTCAAGATTGACACGAGCCGGGTGAACGCCCGGGGCTATTACCCCGCCGTGATGGTCAACCTGGCCGAGTGCAGCGGGTGCGGCAGTTGCGCCAAGATCTGCCCCGACTCGGTGATCACGGTGCGCCGCTGAGGATCCGTCATGCCCCGGAAACTGATGAAGGGAAACGAGGCGATCGCCGCCGCCGCCATCAACGCCGGCTGCCGGTACTTCTTCGGTTATCCCATCACCCCGCAAAACGAGATCCCGGAGTACATGTCCCGCGAGCTGCCGAAGGTGGGTGGCGCCTACGTGCAGGCCGAGTCCGAGGTCGCCGCCATCAACATGATCTACGGCGCGGCGGGCTCGGGCGCCCGCGTGCTGACCTCGTCCTCCAGCCCCGGCATCAGCCTGATGCAGGAGGGCATCTCCTACATCGCCGGCGCCGAGCTTCCCTGCGTGCTGGTCAACATCATGCGCGGGGGACCCGGCCTGGGGAACGTGCAGCCGGCGCAGGCGGATTATTTCCAGGCCACCCGCGGCGGCGGCCACGGCGACTACCGCGTGCTCGTCCTCGCCCCCGCCAACCTCCAGGAGGCCGTCGACCTCACCCAACTCGCCTTCGACCTCGCTGATCGCTACCGCAACCCCGTCATGGTCCTGGCCGACGGCATGATCGGCCAGCTCATGGAGCCGGTCGAGATCTCGCCCTACACGCCCGCGCCGGACCTGCCGCCCAAGGACTGGGCCACCACCGGCACGATGCACAGCGGCGGCCGGCGCCGCATCATCAATTCGATCTACCTCGATGCGAACGATCTGGAGGACCATGTCCGGTCGATCTATGCCAAGTACGCCGAGGCCGAGCGGCGCGAGGTCCGCTATGAGCTGGTTCAGTGCGACGACGCCGAGGTTGTGATCGTCGCCTACGGCACCACCTCGCGCATCGCCCGCTCGGCGGTCGAAAAATGCCGCCGCCTCGGCTTGCGGGTCGGCCTCCTCCGACCGATCACGCTCTATCCGTTCCCGAAGGCCGCCTTTGAGCAGGTGATCGAGCGCGCCCGCGCGTTCCTCGT
>JBAIXJ010000100.1:0-1531 GCA_037916645.1 Opitutales bacterium
CTGGTCAGGGGCGGGGGTTGTTTGCGCCGACAGGCGCAACCCGGCGATCAGACACATCACGGAGGTGACGGATGCGGCAAAAAACCGCGCAGTCAGTCGTTTCATGATTTGGTGGGGGTTAGGAACAGGACAAAATCAGCTGACGCGTCGCCCGGCTTGGCGTGCCCAAGGCGCGGCATCGACATGGAGGACTAGCGCTTCAGACGGTGAACTTGCCCGCACAAGGTGACAGGCACTAATTCCGGGGTGAGTTGCTCTTGGTTTACGGTGACTGGCAGGAAAGGAGCTATATAATCAAAATTCGAATTGCACAGCGGAGCGTTGTTCACCCATTTGACCATATTGGCCAATTGCACGACTGCCTCCTTGCTGTGGCCATCAAGTTTCGGTTTGGCCGGCGATGCGACGAAGGCATGACCCTTGGATTGGGAGTCGGGCCACACTACTGCCGGAGCTGGCCAGCATCTGCGCGCTGAAGCTCGCCGAGATTCGAATCCCTGCAATCGCGACCGCCAACAACGTCGGCAGAGATGTCCCCGTCGGTCCACCGCGCAAAGAAGATCACCTCGAATGTCTCCTTCCGGCGGAGGGATCTCCTGTTTCGTTGTGCCCGGACCGAGCTGTGGCCGTGGCGCAAGCCGAGGTCGGGGGATTTGAGCGGTGCTGACTCACCACCGCGCGTTCGTTGCGTCCGGCGGTCTGCGGGTGGGAAGATTCTTGAACCAGGCGGGGACGGCGGCAAAGTGCGGAACCCGCCGGCGAGTTTCCCCATGAGCCATTTCCATCGGCCTGCCATCCGAGTGTGGATGATCATGCTCGTGGCGGCGCTGGGCTTTGTGGTGGTCGATACGACGATCCGCGTCCGGCAGATCGAAAAGATCTCCAGCCTGTATGGGGTCATGGTCGATCCGCCCGCGGTCGACGCCTCCTCCCCCACCGGATACTCCCTCGGCCGGCGGTCGATGTTCTTTCCCGCCGGCGGCTTGGACGCGCTGCATTGGGTCATCCAGACGCAGAACATGTTCGCGACGCATGCCTGGCGGATCCGCCACGTGGACTACGACAACGCACCCACCGGCCGCGAGGTGCACTGGGCGTCACCCTACCACTGGTGGCTGGCGTTGCTGGCTTGGGGTGATCACGCGGTGAACGATCGGCCGATCGGCATCGCTGTGGAACGATCCGCGCTATACGCCAATCCGATCCTGCTCGGGCTGGCATTGCTGGCGCTGGTGCCGCTCACAGCGCGCCGCTTCGGGGCAGACGCCGCCGCCTGCGTTGCCGCCGGCATGGTGGTGATGAATCCGATCTACGCCACCTTCCTCGCGGCCTCCACCGATCACCACGGGCTGACTGTGATCTGCGCCATGGCAACCGTCCTTTTCCTCCTTGCCGGCGGAGGCGGCGGGCTACCGACCGGGGCGGCCAGCTCCGACGCCGCGCGCAGGGCCGGGCAGCAGTCGCCAGGATGGCTGCCGGCCCGGGGTGCCGCCCGCCGGTGCTTTGCCGCCTCGGCCTTGGCCGGCGGAAT
>JBAIXJ010000101.1:0-4127 GCA_037916645.1 Opitutales bacterium
ACGACCATGAGGACGGTGCCGAGCAGCGCGGCCGCGGGCCGGTTCAGCGGCAGCACCTTCAGCCGCCGCCCGCTGATCAGCAGGTAGGTGAAGGCGAAGATGACGAGGGCGAAGATCTCGCGGCGGACCATGGCGGCGCGCTCCTTCGGCTCGGACTAATCCTGCCCCCGCCACGTCAGGGCGTGGCAGAGGGCCACGCCGGCGGCGTCAGCCTCGTCGGTCGCGAGCACCGCACCCTGGCCGAGCAGGGCCATGACCGTGCGCTGCATCTGCTGCTTGCTGGCGCGGCCGACGCCCACAACGGCCTGCTTCACCCGCAGGGGCGGATATTCAAACACCGGCCGGTCGCGCAGGGCGGCCGCCGCGACGGCGGCGCCGCGGGCCGCGCCGAGGATCTGCGCCGTCCGGAAGTTCTGCACGTAGATGGTCTGCTCCAGCGCCACGTGGCGCACCTCGGGCCCCTCGAGGAACGACGTGACGGCGCGATGAATCTCCGCGAGCGCCGCGGCCATGGGATGCCGCGCCGGCACGCGCACCGTCCGCGCCCGGAGCAGCACGGCCGGGCGGCCGGGCCGAAACTCGACCAGGGCCAGGCCGGTCCCGCGCAGGCTCGGGTCGATGCCGAGCACGCGGCCGGCGAACGCCGTCCGCCGCGGCTCCGGGCCCGGGGGCCACGCCGGGGCCGCGAGCCGGCCCTCCAACTTCGCCTTCCACATCTGTCGGATCGAGGTTCGTCCCATCGTGTCGCTCTCTCTTACCGTTTCTCGCTCCCGCCCTTCAATCCCAATGGCGCCCGCCCCGGAGGCGCCGCCCCACACCCGTCGTTTCCTCTCGGGTGCCCGACTCGGAACATGTCAACTATTAGTTGACATGTCCCGTTGAGACGTCGCGGATTACGGCCAGAGCAGCTTCACGCCGGCGATCAGCGTCAGGCCAAGCACCAGGGCCTCGAACCATTGCTGGTTGAGGCGTTGCACGAGCCAGCGGCCGGCAAACGCGCCCGCCAGCACTGCCGGCGCGAGGAGGAGATTCACCCCGAGGCTCGCGGGGGTGATCATGCCGAGGCCGGCCATGAACGGCGCCTTGAACAGGTTGAGGCAGAGAAAGAACACCGCGCCCGTGCCGATGAATTCCATCTTCGGCAGGCGCATCGCGAGGAGGTAGAGGATCATCACCGGCCCGGCCGCGTTGGCGACCTGGGTCGTGAAGCCCGCCAGCACCCCCGCCGCCGCGGCCAGCCAGACCGGGGCGCCCGCGGCCAGCTCCTCCTCGCGGCCGCCCCGCCGGCCGAGCCATTTCCGGCCGACATGCAACGCGAGCATCGCCACGACGATCGCGCCGATGAGCCGGCGGACCGCCGTATCGTCGAGCCGCCCCAGCGCCAGCGTGCCCAGCCCGACGCCGAGCACGGTCCACGGGAACAGCCGCCACAGGTGCCGCCACACCGTGTGCTGGCGGAAGCTCGCCACGGCATAGAGGTCGCCAATAATCAGCAGCGGCAAGACGAGCCCAGTGGCCTGTTTCGCCGGCAGGAGGTTGGTGAACAGGGCCACATCCAGGATGCCGAGCCCGGCGATGCCGGTTTTCGACATGCCGGCGATGAAGGCGCCGAGGATCGCGAGCGCCCATTGCCAGGGTTCGAGGTGCATGGTGAACGGAGTCGTCCGGCCTTCGGTTCACGCCTGCGGCGGCCCATCCCTTACCGGCCCGCCTTGCCGGCGCCGGAGCTGGCCGCACGCGGCGTCGATTTCCCGCCCCCGCGGTTCGCGAAAATGGGCCACCACCCCTAGCGAACGCAGTTCATCGAGGAAATCGCCGGCGGCCGCCGGCGAGGAGGCGGCGTAGGTCCGCCCGGTCAGGCTCGCGCCGGTCGGGTTGTAATGGAGGAGATTCACGTGCATCCGCCGGCCCGCCAGCAGCGCGCCGAGCTGCCGCGCCTGCGCGGGCGAGTCGTTCACCCCCTGGAGCAGGCAATACTGGATCGAGACCGGCCGCCCCCGGTTTTTCTCCTGAAAACGATCGGCCGCGGCCAGAATCTCCCCGATCCCAAACCGCCGGCCGGACGGGATCAGGCTGGCCCGCGTGGCGTCGTCCGGAGCATGCAGGGAGACGGCCAGGTTGATGTTCAGGTCGGCCGCCGCCAGGGCGTCAATGCCCGGCACGATCCCGACGGTCGACACCGTGACCTGCCGCCAGCCAAGCGCGCCCAACTCTCCGCCCGCGATGCGCCGGATGGCCTCGAGCACATTCTCCAGATTCAGCAGCGGCTCGCCCATGCCCATGAACACGATGGTCTGCAGGCGCCGGCCGATCGCCTGCGCCTCGTGGCGCAAATGCAGGAACTGCTCCACCATTTCCCCGGCGGTGAGGTCGCGCGCGAAGCCGCTCCGGGCCGTCGCGCAGAAATCGCACGCCAGCGCGCATCCCACCTGCGACGAAAGACAGCCTGCCACTCGGTCATCCCGGAATGCCGGCATGACCACCGTCTCGACGGTCCGCCCGTCGGCGAGTTGCAGCAGCAGTTTGACCGTCCCGTCGCCGGCCGCCTGCCGGGCGACCGGCGTGGAGGCCAGCGGGACGAATTCCGCCTGCAGGCGATCCTGCAGCCGGCGCGGCATTTTCATCTCCGACCATTCGACGCGGCCCGCATGCGCGTAGTACGAACGCAGCAGGCGTTGCGCATGCGAGGGCTTGAAATCCCAGGACGAGATCTGGTCCTGCAGTCCCTGCAGGCTGCACTCGGACAAGGCTTTCATGCGGAGTCGGGCGCGGGCACCATTCCGATTTGGTGGTCAGGCCGGGGCGGTCAACCGCCCGGCTTCAACCTGATACACCTGCCACCGGCCATGCAGGGCGCTGTCGGGCAGGCTCGTCCCGGTCGCGATGATCTGGTGCTCATGGTCGAGCGCCGCCCAGAAGCGGCGCCGCCGTTCCGGGTCCAGCTCGCCCAGCACGTCGTCCGCCAGCAGCACCGGCCGCACCCCCATGCGGGCCTCGAACCACGCGGCCTGCGCCAGGCGCAGCGCGAGGACCAGGTTGCGCTGCTGGCCCTCCGAGGCGACATCGCGGGCCGGCCAGCCGTCGAGTCCGAACTCGAAGTCGTCGCGATGCGGGCCGCACTGCGTGGTGCGGAGCTGCCGGTCCCGCGTCCGGTTGCCCGCCAGCGCCGCCGCCAGCGCGCCGGCGGTCGCCTCCGCCACGTCGGGCGCGTAGGCGAGCCCGGCGGACTCCGGCTCCGGGGCGATGCGCGCGTACGCCGCCTGGAGGTGCGCGGCGAGCGCCTGCACGCCCTCGGCCCGCCGGGCGACGAGCTGGGCGCCCGCGGGGGCGAGCTGCGTCTCGAACGCCGCGAGCTCCGCGTCGGCCCCGCCCGCCTTGAGCAGGCTGTTCCGCTCGGCCAGCGCCCGGTGATAGGTCTGCAGCGCGCTGAGATAATCCGCGTCCGCCGCGGCCAGGGTCAGGTCGAGCCACCGGCGCCGCAGCGCGGGCGCGCCGCGCACCAGCAGCTGGTCCTGCGACGAGAACATCACGGTCGGGAAGCGGCCGACATAGTCCGCCAGCCGCGTAATGCGCTCCTGGTCGCACCACACCTCCTTGCCGCCCGCGCGCAGGCGGACCGTCACGGTGGTCTCGCCCAGCCGCTCGTGCTCGAGCTCGCAGGCCAGCGCCGCCTCCGGCTGCCCGTGGGCGACCAGCAGGCGCGGGTCGGCGGTGCGAAACGAACGCAGGGCGGTGAGAAAGCCGGCCGCTTCCAGGAGGTTCGTTTTCCCCTGCCCGTTGGCGCCCACGAGGAACTGCTGGCCGCCGTCGCAGACCAGGCTCGCCAGCGCAAGATTGCGCCAGTTCTGGACGGTGAGTTTGCGCAGCCGCATGGGGAAAGCCACGGGACTACACGGAATCCCGCGGAAAAAAACGAGCCTTTCCGCGTCGCGCCGCCGCCGCTCACTCCGCCTCGACCCGGACCGGGGCCGCCAGCAGCTCCCGCTCGCGCGGACCGAAAAGCCGCCGGTAAAGGAGCAGGTAGGCGCCCTGCAGCGCCGCCGCGAGGAGAAAGGGCGTGACCAGCCAGCCGGCATCGAGGAGCGCGCCCGCCGCGGCCGGGCCGACCGCCTGCGGAACCTGCATCG
>JBAIXJ010000102.1:0-1692 GCA_037916645.1 Opitutales bacterium
TGGCGGCCCAGTACGGCATTCCCGCCCCGACGTTCAGTTCCGCGCTGGCGTATTACGACGGCTACCGCGCTGCGCGCCTTCCGGCCAACCTGCTCCAAGGCCAGCGGGATTATTTCGGTGCCCACACCTACGAGCGCGTCGACCAACCGCGCGGGAAGTTCTTCCACCTGGATTGGCCCGAACCAACGCGTCCGCAAATCCCAATCTAGGCGTCGATCCCAGAGGGCTGTATTTGTGGCGCGGGGCGAGCCGCTCTCGGCGCTGCCGAGATCTTTGGCTTGGATAGTCGCTGTCGGTTATATGCTACATTTGACATATGTAGGATATATGTATAGTCGGCAGTCCTACTAATTGATTTTTTAGGATTAATGATGGCAATTGGAGATCATCCGCCGAATACTTTGGATGTTATTCCAAGCCAGTGGGCTGGGATAACTGAGGCGATTGAGAAGCTGGCTCCGGGAGATCGTTACGTGCATTGGTGTGAACTGCCGGAGGTCGATTTGAAGTCAGGGATTGGCCGCGATGCTTGGTGGGCGGCCTTGAAATTGTGCCGGGCCGGACAGGCCCGGCGTGCTGGCTTGGTCAGCGGTGGCGGCCAGCCGTTGCAGTTCACGATGCCGGCTTTTTTGGTGGAGGCGCTTCACCAGGCGGATCGTTGGGAGCCGGAGGCGGAGACGGGCGCTGTGGACTGGGCCCGTTTCAGCTCGCGGGGCCTGGCTCAAGAGGCTGTCGCCTCGAGCCAGCTCGCGGGCGCGCGGGTGGATTGGGATGTTGGGAAGGAGCTGCTGCGCCTCGGGCGTTTGCCGGGCGACGAGCACGAGGTTATGGTCTTCAACAACCACCAGGCGCTCGATTTCGTGCGCGCGCAGACTGCGGCGCCGCTTTCGCCGGCGTTGATCCTCGAGCTTCACCGGAGGTTGACCCAGGGCCACCCGGATGAGGCTAGAGGCAGCGGGCGCTTGCGACATGACGGGGAGGAAGGGCCGCCCACGCCGCACCGCGGGACGCCGGTGCCCGCCACGGGCGAGCTTCCGGATCGGCTCGCCGCGCTTTGTGCCTTCGCCAATGGAGCGAGGCCGGACTTCTTCGTGCATCCGGTCATCCGGGCCATCATCCTGCACTTTTGCCTGGCGCACGACCGGCCGTTCCTCCATGCGAACGGACGCGCCGCCCGCGCGTTGTTCTATTGGGCGGTGGCCCGGCAGGGCTATCCCCTCTTCGACTTCCTTTCCCTCTCCCGGGTGTTGCTCCGGGCGCCGGAGTTGTACCGGCGTTCGTTCCAGAAGACGGAATCCGACGACAACGATCTCACCTATTTCATCCTCGCGCAGGTGGAGGCGATCCAGGCGGCCGTCCAGGACTGGCGGCAGGATGCGGCGCGCAAGAGGTCCGAACTGCAGGCGGCGGCCGGCCGCGTGCAGGGGTTTGGGCATCTCAATCTCCGCCAGCAGGCGCTGCTGGCCCACGCCGTCCGGCGGCCGGGCACGACTTACGTTATCGCCGGGCACCAGCGCAGCCACGGCGTCACCCACCAGACGGCGCGCGACGATTTGTTTGATCTGGTGGACCGCGAGTTGCTCACGGTGACCCGGAAGCATCGCGTCTACCGTTTCCAAGCCGCCGCGGATCTGGCCGGGCGGGTGCAGTCGGCGCGGCGGCGGTCGCGCCGTCCTGTCTCCGGCGCGGCGG
>JBAIXJ010000103.1:0-31343 GCA_037916645.1 Opitutales bacterium
TCGGCAACGAGTTTCTTTTGATCGGCCTCGAGTTTGATTTGATCCGCTTCAATCTGGCGGCGCGCCTCGGCGATCTTCAACTGGTTGGCCTTCATTTTCAACTGCTCGGCGTTGAGCTTCGCCTGGATCGCCTCGAGCTTCTGCTGGTCGGTCGAAAGCTTGAGCTGGGCCGCCTGCACCCGCGCGATCTCCGCCTGGAGAATCTTGCCCTGGTCGGCGGTGATCTTGTGCTGGTCGACCAGCAGCTTGATTTGCTCCGCCGAGAGGAGATGAACGGTTTCGGCCGCCTGGAGCAACGGGCTCATGCTGACGCCCAGGGAGCAGCCGAGGGTGAGGAGCGCCGCGGTCAGCGGACCGGAGCGGAAGCCGGAGATTTTGGAGGAAGTCTGCATCGGGGCATCTGGGTAGAGAATAAAATCTATTCACCCAAGAACCGGCTGTCAACGGGGCGGTCGGTTGCGCCGGCGCCTCGCCTGGCTTCTGAATCGGTGACCTGCCGCCGTCGGTCAGCCAAGCGTGGCCACGATTTTCGCGCCGTCCTTGAGCTGATTCGCCGGGACGAAGCTGCCGGGCACCAGCCGGCCGTTGACGGTGAGGGAGGCGATGCCGCGGTTCACGCCGTTCGGGTTTTTCACTTCGATGAGCACCGTCTTGCCGCGGAACCGCCGGCGCATGGTGAATCCCGACCAGCCTTTCGGGATGCAGGGATCGATCCGCAGGCCGTCGACCTCGGGCCGCACGCCGAGGATCCATTGCGTGGCGGTGTAGTGCGCCCAGGAGGCGGTGCCGGACAGCCACGGCACGCGCGACCGGCCGAATTTCTTCGAGGTCGGGGCGTGGGTGCTTTGGCAGTGCACGTAGGGCTCAATCTCGCGGATCTCCGCCCGGTCGTTCTGCGCGGCGGGCATGAACGCCCGGTAGTACGCGTACGCCTGGTCGCCGTTGCCGCGGGCGATCTCGGCCAGCACGACCCAGCTCTGGGTGTGACTGAAGATGCCGCCGTTCTCCTTGTTGCCCGGATTGAACAGCACCGCGCGCATCACCCGCACCGGCGTCTTCGCGAACGGCGGGTCGCACAGCGCGACGCCGAACTCGGAGGCGAGGTGCTGCTTCACCGCCACGAGCGCCTTCGCCGTCTGTTCGGGAGTGGCCGCGCCGGAGAGCACGGCCCAGCTTTGGGTGTTCACGTAGACGCGGCCCTCCCTGGACTTCCGGGAGCCGAACACCGTACCGTCCTCCGCAATCGCCCAGATGAACCAGCCGCCGTCCCAGCAGGTCCGGGCAATCGTCCCGTCGAGCTTGACGAGTTCGGCCCGCGCCCACTGCCGCTCCTTGGGGTGGCCGAGGCGGGCCGCGATGTCGGCGTAGGTCTGGAGCCCGAAACGAAGCTGAAACGCGACGAACACGGACTCGCCGCGGTAACCGAGCCGCAGGCAGTCGTTCCAATCGGCGTGCAGGCCGCACGGCAGGCCGTGGCGGCCCGTCCGCGCGAGGTTGAATTCCAGCGCGCGCCGCAGGTGGCCCAGGACGGTGGCCCGGCCCCGGTCCGCGTAGGGCACGACCTCCCGGTAGAAGGCGACGTCGCCCGTCTCGGCAACGTAGGCCGGGATGGTGTTGAAGAACCACAGGCAGTCGTCGCTGCGGTAGCGGTCCGGCGGCGTGGGCTTCATCCGGCCCGGGCGGTGCGACCACGGGCGGATTTCGGGCTGGGCGCCGCCGGTCGCGTCCTGCCCGGAGAGCATCAGGATCAGGCGCGCGCGAACCTCGCGCGGGAGCATGCCGGCGACCCCGAGCATGTCCTGGACCGTGTCGCGGAAGCCGAAGCCATCGCGCTGGTCGCCAGTGTAGACAAGCGAACAGGAGCGCGACCACTCGAACGTCATGAGGGCGTTGTAGGCGCCCCAGACGTTCGTCATGTGGTCGAAGTCGGCGTCCGGCGTCTTCACCCGGAGCGTGTCGACCAGGCCGTGCCAGTGACGCTTGAGCCGGGCGAGTTCGCGCTCGCAGGCGGTGACCGTGCCGAACGCCGCCCGCGTCCGCCGTGCCACCGGGGCGCGGCCGATGCCGAGCAGCACGAGCACGTCGGCCGACGCGCCGGGCGCGAGCTCCAGGTCGCTCTGGATCGCCCCGCAGCCGTTGTCCGAAAAATGCCCGCTGTTGCCGCAGGCGCCGCGCTCCACCGCCTCCGGCCGGTCAAAGCTGCGGTAGGCGCCGAGGAACTTTTCGCGCTCGCAGTCGTAGCCGGCGATCGTGCCGCCAAGCTGCGTCATCCACCACCAGCGCGACTGGTCCCAATTGGCGAAGTTCGCCGGATCTTCGGGCAGCCGGCGGCAGGAGGACGCGAGGATGAAGCCGTCGCGCCAGACGGCGTCGGAGATGTACTGCGCGTACTGGAGGTTCAGCAGGTCCTGCTGGATGTTCCACTCGGTGGTGAACTCGCAGAACGAAAACACGCTCAGGCGCCGCGGCGCGGCGCCGGTGTTGGTGACCTTCAGGCGCCAGTATTCGAAGTCGCGGTCGAGCGGCACGAAGTACGTCGCTTCGCTCCGGATCCCGCGCCACTCGCTCGTGATGACGGCGTAGCCGAGGCCGAAGCGCGTCGTGGTCTGGAACTCCGGCAACGGTTTTCCCACCGGCTGCCAGGCGGCCGACCAGAAGTCGCCGCTGTCGCGGTCGCGCAGGTAGAACTGGCGGCCGGGCAGGTCCATCGGCACGGCGTTGTACCGGTGGCGAAGAAAACGGCCCGACGCCGGCGAGCGCGTGAAGCTGTAGCCGCCGGCGTGATGGGTGATGATCGCGCCGTAGCGGCGGGAGCCGAGGTAGTTCGACCACGCCCGGGGGGTGTCGGGGCGGGTGATGACGTATTCGCGGGCTGCGTCGTCGAAATGGCCGTAGTTCATGCGACGGAGCGGAGTCGAACAGGCGCGCAGGGGAGGGCGCAACCGAAACGGCTTAAGCCCATTTGCGCAAGACGTGGCTTCGGCCCGCGGGAACGGGAGTTCGATCGTCGGGCGGCGCCGCCGGCAGCATTGCATCTCCCGGCGCGCTCACCTAAGCCTCTGCCGCAAACACCCGCCATGGACGCCGCACGCTTCGCCCAGCCGCAAATTCTGAATCAGCCGGTCTACCTGCCCGGACGGCCGATCGCCGATGTGGCCCGGGAATTCGGCCTCGACCCGGCGCAGATCGACAAACTGGCCTCGAACGAGAATCCGCTCGGCCCGTCGCCGAAGGCCGTCGCCGCGGCCGCCGCCGCGTTGCCCGCCCTGAACCTTTATCCCGACGGCGGCTGCTGGGAGCTCACCGCCAGGCTCGCCGCGCACCTCGGCGTCAACCGCGAACAGCTCGTGTTCGGGAACGGCTCCAACGAGGTGCTGGAGCTTGCGGCCCACGTCTTTCTGGGCCCGGGCACGGAGGCAGTCATGGGCGTGTACGGATTCGTGGTCTACAAGCTCGCCACCCTCCTCATGGGCGCCCGGGCCGTCGAAGTGCCGATGCCCGGCTTCCGGCACGACTTGGCGGCGATGCGCGCCGCCGTTACGCCGCGGACCCGGATCGTGTATCTGGCCTGCCCGAACAATCCCACCGGCACCGCCGACACCGAGGCCGAGCTGATCGCCTTCGCCCGCAGCCTGCCGGAGGACGTCCTGTTCGTGCTCGACCAGGCTTACGCCGAATTCCAGGAGCGCGCGCCGGACCTGCGTCCGCTGATCTCCGAGGGCCGGCCGGTGCTGTGCGCGCGGACGTTTTCGAAGATCTACGGCCTGGCCGGCCTGCGGGTCGGGTACGGCTACACGCGGCCGGACATCGCCGCGCTGCTGCATCGGGCCCGGGCGCCGTTCAACATCAGCTCGGTGGCGCAGGTGGCGGCGGTGGCGGCGCTCGACGACACGGAATTTGTGCGCCGCAGCCGCGAGAACAATGCCGCCGGCCTGAAACAACTGGCCGCCGGCTTCCGCGCGCTTGGGCTCGAATTCGTGCCCTCTGAGGCCAACTTCATCCTCGTGAAGGTGCCCGACGGCGGGGCGGTGTTCCAGTTTCTCCAGCGCCGGGGCACGATCGTCCGGCCGTTCGGCAATCTCCCTGAATACGTGCGCATCACGGTCGGCACGCCCGGGCAGAACGAGCGCTGCCTGGCCGGGTTGCGCGCGTATCTCGCGTCCCGCTGAACCGGCCGGGAGTCGGAGTGCGACTTCTCGCGCTTCGCACGGTCCGGCGCGGGGACCGTTGCCTCACCCGGCGGCGAACCACGCGCACGCGACGCCGGCGAGGAGGCCGAAGAGGTGCCCCTCCCACGAGGTGCCATCGCGCGCCGGCTTCAGGCCGGCGAGCATGCCGCCGTAGAAGAGGAGCACGCCGCCGGCGACAAGCAGGTCGGGCGGCGTCCGCGTGAACCAGGCGGTGGCAAGGAGGAAGCCAAAAAACCCGAAGATCACCCCGCTCATGCCGACGTGGGCCGCGTTGCGCCCGAAAAGCCAAAGCAACGCGCCCTGCGCCAAGGCAATCGCCACGGCGATCTCGATGAACTGAATCCCATGGCGCCGCAGCACGAGGGTGCCGAGGGCGATGAAGGGAGGCAGGTTCGCCGCGAGGTGCGCCGCGTTGAGGTGGATGAACGGCGAGGTGACGATTCCCACCAGACCCGCCGCATGACGCGGCACCACCGCCAGGCACGCCGCCGATTTGCCCAGGACCAGCGCGAGGATTGTCCCCGCGACCATCGCCGCCGCCGGCCACGCCAGGTAGCACTCGGGGGGCTCGAAATAGAGCCGATGCAGGAACTCGAACGCGCGGTCCATGTGACCAGAGGACAGAGGTCAGCAGTCGGAAGTCGGCACACAGAGGACGCCGGACATTTTCGGGAGTCAGGGCGCCGCGACGAATGGCTCGATCGGACGGAACCCCGGCCGCCCGCAGGCAGCGTCGCGGGCCGGAACCCCGGAGAACAGATACACCGCATAGCCGCCGAAGCCGCCACCGCAGTATTTGCAGGCGCGCATGCCGGCGATGTCAGCCGGGAGCGGCGCCATGCCCTCCGCGGTTTGCGCCGCGTAGGACTGCCGCACCGCATCCGCGAGCAGTTCGACCTCCTGCCGCCAGACGGCATCGCGGGCGGTCTGGCCGGCGCGGGCGATGGCGGCATAATCGCGTGGCCGCTCGGCGAGGTCCGGCGTGGAATGCGACCGGCCGGTCCAGAGCAGCGCCAGGCGGCCGCGCAGCATGGCGCCGTCGCTCTTCACTTCGAGCTCGGGCCGGGAGCCGCTGCGCCAGACGCAAAGGCCGGTTTCGCCGATCACCGCCGGATCCTGCCAGCCGACGCCGAGGTTGAGCTCGGAGGCGACGCTGTCGCGTCCGTTGAGCAGGGCCCAGGCGCCGCTCCCGCCGAGGCCGGCATTGCGCTCATAGGGCCAGGTGCGCAGCGAGACCGTGGGGGAGATCGCGCAATTGACGATGTAGCCGCCCGGTTTCGCAAAACGGGGCACGTCGAGCCAGCCGCCGGCGAAGTCCACCCGCAGCGGCGCCTCCTGCGGCGCCCGGATCCAGCGGACGATCTCGGAGGTCGAGAGGGGCGGGAACTGGGGCGCCGTCTTGGGCAGGACGACGTAGCGGGCGCCGATGCGCGAGCACAGGGCCTGCTTCTGGGGCCCGTACCGGTCGTCCTCGGTCACGGCCAGGATGTCGGGCCGCAGCCGGAGGAACTCGTCCTGGAAATCGAGCCCCTCCTCCAGGCCGGTGCCGATGACCACCTCGTCGACGGCGGCGAGCGACGCCAGCAGGGCGCGCTTGTGTTCATCGGGCAGCGAGCTCCGCCGCTGCCGGTAGCGCCACAGCACCTCGGCCGAGGCAAACGACACGGTGAGGTGGTCGCCCAGGGCCCGCGCCTCGCGGAAAAACTGCACGTGGCCGGCGTGCAGGAGGTCGTAGAAGCCGGAGACAAAGACCTTGATCATGGCTGGGGATGAGCACGGCGCACCGCCGCCGCGCCGTCAACACGATGCGGCCGGCCGCCCAGTACGCCTTTGCCAAAGCGGCGGAATTCTGGTCCGTTAGCCGCATGCGCATCGCGGTACTGGCCGACACGCACGATCGCTACCCCCCCGGACTGCCGCAACGCCTGCAGGACGCCGACGAAATCTGGCACCTCGGCGACGTCTGCGATCCCGCCGTGCTGCGCGAGTTTGAACAACTGGGGCCCCCGGTGCGGGTGGTGCTCGGCAATTGCGACTGGCATGCCGGCTGGCCGCACGAGCTGCGGTTCGACCTCGCCGGCCGGCAATTCCTGCTGACGCACGTGCCGCCCGCGAAACTCCCCGCGCAGACCGGGGTCGTGCTCCACGGCCACACCCATGTGCCACGCGACGAGACGGACCGCCGCGGCGTGCGCTGGCTCAACCCGGGCTGCATCTCCCGGCCCAACCGCGGCGCCCCGCCGAGCTTTGCCTGGCTGACCGTCACGGGGGACCGGCTCGAGTGGCGGCTCATGCCCGTGTGATCTTCCTGATGAAGGCGCTCCCCAATCTGCTCAGCGCGCTGCGGCTCCTTCTCGCCCCCACGATGGTCGGAGCGGCCGCGGCCACCGGATCGCGACGGTGGTTCCTGATCCTGTTCGGCCTGTCCCTGTTGACGGACGCGCTCGACGGGTTCCTCGCCCGGCGTCTGCACGCGGAATCGGACCTGGGGCGGCGGCTGGACAGCTGGGCCGACTACGTGATGACCGCGGCGGCGGTGGCGGCGATCTGGCTGCTCTGGCCCGAGGTCGTGCGGCGGGAATGGCCGTGGTTTCTGACGACGGTGGTCGGGTGCTTTGCGATCGTCGTGTACGGGCTGATCCGCTGGCGGCGGGTGCTGGGCTATCACACCTGGCTGGCCAAAGGGATGGCGGTCGTGCTGCCGATCGGGGTCGTCGTACTGCTGGCCGGATGGACTCCGCTGGCCTTCCACATTGCCGTGGTGCTGCAGGTCTTGTGCGGCATCGAGGAGATGATGATCGCCTTCCTGCTGCCCGGCTTTTCGGGGCCTGTGCCCAGCGTCTGGCATGCGGCCCGGTTGCGGCGACCGAAGACGCCGCCCCCAATGTCGACCGGTTGTTAGGACGATCGGCTGAACCCGTAGGCGCGTTCGACGCGGGCCACGCGGACCTCGTAGGCCTCGTACCAGGTCTCGCGGCCCCCACGCTGCGCCACCCGGTGCTCGGCGTCGCGTTTCCAGGCGTGAATCGCCGCCTCGTCCCGCCAGTAGCTGACGGTGATCCCGACGCCCTCGGCATTGCGGGCGCTCTCCAGTCCGAGAAAACCGTCGCAGGCGGAGCCCAGCTCCTCCATGCGTTGGGCCATCGAGGCGTAGCCGTGGTCGCCCGCCGTCCGGCGGGACGTGAAGATCACGGCGTAGTACGGGGGTTCGGGCGTGCGGGCGAGTCCTTTCGGGTTGCTCATGTCCGGCACGCTACGAGGCGCCGGCGGCGAGGCAAATGGACCGCGCTGTCGCGACGGGGGCAAATGGCGGCTCGTGTCCCCGCCGGGAATCGCTTTAGTGCGCCGGCAACAATCATGGATGGGGCGCAATCAGCCGAGGAGGCGGCCGGGGCGGGGGCGACGGAGGTCGTCTATGTCCGAAGCGACCGGGCCCGGCAGTACCGCCTGACGCTGCGGCGCGACGGCGTTGCCGTGGCGACGATTCCGCGGCGCGGCTCGGAGCGGGAGGCGCGGCTATTCGTGTCCCGCCACCTTCGCTGGCTGGAACGCGCGCGGGCGCGCCTGCGGGCGCAGCCGCTTTCGGTGGCCGAATGGCGGCCCGGCACGGTGGTACACTGGCGCGGCGCCGAGGTGCCGATCGAAGTGCGGCCCGGGGCGGCGCGGCCCGAGGTGGCGCTCGGGGCCGACGTGTTCCGGGTGCCGCGGCTCGAGGGGGACCTGCGGCCCGCGCTGCAGATCCGGATGGCGCACCGGGCCCGCATCGAACTGCCGGCCCGGGCGTGGGAACTCGCCGCCGGGACGGACACGCCGATCACGAACGTGGTCGTCCGGAATCAGCGCGCGCGGTGGGGGTCGTGCTCGGCCCGCGGGGTCATCTCGCTGAACTGGCGGCTGATCCAGGCGCCGGACGCGGTGCGGGACTACCTCATCTATCACGAGCTCATGCACCGGCGGGAAATGAATCACTCGGGACGCTTCTGGCGGCACGTCGAGGAGGTCTGCCCCGGATGGCGCGCGGCGGAACGCTGGTTGAGGGGGCACGCGGGTCTGCTCGGCGGGTGACCCCGTTGCGGCCCGCCGGCGGACTCAGGCCCGCGGCGCGGGCCGCTCCGCGATCAG
The DNA here is from genome assembly GCA_037916645.1 of Opitutales bacterium. Taxonomy (GTDB): domain Bacteria; phylum Verrucomicrobiota; class Verrucomicrobiia; order Opitutales; family Opitutaceae; genus Fen-1467. Next base: position 8,313 of record JBAIXJ010000103.1, read on the forward strand.
GGCGCTCGCCAGCACGGCGGTGGCGAGGACCCCGCCGATGACGCCGAGCGAGACCGTCGTGGAGATTTCAATCCAGGGCGCGATCAGCATCTTGACGCCGATGAATTCCAGAATGATGGCGAGGCCAAGCTTGAGGTAACGGAATAGCTTCATGACGCCACTCAGCGCGAAATAGAGGGAGCGCAGGCCGAGGATGGCGAAGATGTTCGAAGTCAGGGCCACGAAGCCGTCCTTGGTGATCGCCAGCACCGCGGGGAGGGAATCGAGGGCGAAGACCAGGTCGGTGGTCTCGACGACGAGCAGCACGACGAACAGCGTCGTCGCAGCCCGCCGCCCGCGGTCGCGCGTGAAGAAGTGCCCATCGTTCGACCCGGGCACGACGGGGAAAAACCGGCGGAACACCCGGACGGCGAGATTGTGGTCGGGATTGACGTCGACCTCGGACCGGCGCGGCAGGGCCATCTTGATCCCGGTGTACACGAGAAACGCGCCGAACAGATAGAGCACCCAGTGAAACCGCTGGATCACGCTCACGCCGGCGAGGATGAAAGCCGTCCGCATCGCCACGGCGCCGAGGATGCCCCAGAAGAGCACCCGGTGCTGCCAGCGGGACGCGACCTTGAAGTAGGCGAAAATGACGATGAAGATGAACACGTTGTCGACGCTCATGCAGAGCTCGACGAGGTAGGAGGCGAGGAACTGGTTGCCGAGTTCCGCACCCCGCCAGCGGTAAACCAAGCCGTTGAACAGCAGCGCGAGCGTGATCCAGACCCCGCACCACGCCAGCGCCTCCTTCATCCTCACTTCGTGCGCCTGCCGCTGAAAGATGCCGAGGTCGAGCGCCAGCATGACCGCGATGAACCCAAAGAAGCCGAGCCACGCCCACCACGGAAGCGAGGGAAGTGTGTCGATGGCGGCGATCAGCGGTTGCACCAGAGAGGGCAGGCATTGTCCCATCCCGCCGGGGCAGCGCAAGCGGAAGCGTTCGGCGGGCCCGCGGCGGCCGGGTCCGGGCATATTCTTTGACTTTCCCGCGCGGGCCGCTTTTACCGAGACCTCCTTGCGATGATGACGCGCGCCCGCTCCCTGCTGTTCTCCTTCGGCCTGCTGCTGACCGCGATGGTCGCCGCCGGGGCGGCGGCCCGGCCCGCGGCGCCCGAGGCATTGTCGGACAGCCTGCTGAACCGGACGGTCGACTGGGTGCTCGCGCTCTTCAAGGCCGAGCCCGGGAGCAACTCCGTCGGCCACTATGCCGCCGCCGGCCTCCTGCTGGTGACGGCCGTCCTGCTGCGCCGGGCCATCACCCATGTCATCTTCGCCTGGCTGAAACGGCTGGCGGCGCGGACGACATCGACCCTCGACGACAAGCTGCTGCCCGCGCTGGAGGCGCCGGTGGCGTGGCTGGTGTTTGTCTTTCTGGCTTTCGCCGGTCTGGAGGTGCTGGTGCTCCCCCCGACGGCCGAGGCGTGGATCGGCCACGCCTTCGACGTCGTCTGGGTGGCGGTCCTCTTCTGGGGCCTGCTCCGGGCGCTCAACGCCGTCGTCGACCACCTGGTCGAACGGGACACGCAGCGGGGTCTCGGCCTGAGCCACTTTGTGCCGCTGATCAAGAAGACGCTCGCCGTGGTGTTCATCGTCATGGCGGCGCTGACCGTGGCCCAGCGTCTGGGCGTCCAGGTGGGGGCGTTCATCGCCGGCCTCGGGATCGGCGGCCTCGCCTTCGCCCTCGCCGCCCAGGAGACGATCGCGAATTTCTTCGGCTCGCTGGTGGTGGTGATGGACCGGCCGTTCCGGGTGGGTGAATTCGTGCGCATCGCCGGCAGCGAGGGCACGGTGGAGGACATCGGCCTGCGCTCGACCAAGCTCCGCACCGCCGCGCGCACCCTGGTCGTCATTCCCAACAAGCTGGTGGCGGCCGAGGCCATCACCAACTTCTCGCGCATGCCGCAGCGCCGCGTCGACCAGACGATCGGCCTGACCTACGCCACCGCGCCGGAACAGATGGAGGCCATCCTCGAGGACATCCGCGGCATCCTGCGCGGCGATCCCGAGGTGCATCCGCAGACGATCGCGGCGTATTTCGCGGGCTACGGCGAGTCATCGCTCAACATCGAGATCATCTACTACGCCGCTGATCCCGACTGGGAGCGCCACATGAAGCTGCGGGAGCGCGTCAACCTCCGGATCATGCGGGCCGTGGCGGCGCGCGGACTCTCGTTCGCGTTCCCGACCCAGACGCTGCACGTGGAGGACGACGTCGCGCGGAAGCTGGCCGGCGTGAAGCCGGCCGCGCTGGGGTCGTAATGGGCGGTTCAGGGGCCGGCGCCGACCGCCCGGTCGTACGCCGCCCGGTCGGCCAGGAAGGTCCAGCGGGCCGCGGCCAGGGACGCCTCGGCGCGGGCCAGCACGGTCTCCGTGTCGAGCAGGTCGGTGACAAGGGCGGCCCCGTTTTGATAGCGCTCGCGGACGACGCGCAGGCTTTCCGTGCTGGCGCGGACCCCCGCCTCGTTGGCGGCGATGGAGTCCCATGCCCGCTCGAGCTCGGCCGCGGCCGCCCAGACTTCCTGGCGGATCTGCAGGACCCGGCTGTCGTACACGGCCTGTTCCCGGGCCAGATCCGCCCGGGTGCGGGCGAGGCGATGGGCCCGGCTGCCGGCGTCGAACACCGGGAGGTCGACCGAGACGCCGAGCTGCCATTCCTTGGTTTCAGGCAGGAAACCGGTGTCGTTCCAGCCGAAGGCGCCGTCGGCCCTCAGCTTGGGAGCGCGGGACGCGCGGGCGCCCTCCACGCTGGCGCGGGCGGCCTCCAGGCGCTGCTGCGCGGACTTGAGTTCGGGCCGGTTCGCCACGGCCCGGCGCACGGCCTCCTCCAGGTCGGCCGTCGTCGGCGGCGGCGCCGCGGCGGCCGGGGGCGCGATCGCGACCGGGGTCTCGGCCGGGCGCCCCATGGCGGTGTTGAGCTGGCCGGAAGCCACCCGCACCTGGCTGCGTGCGCTGATGAGCTGGAGGCGGGCGGTGGCGACGTCGGCCTCGGTGCGCAGGACGTCGGCGTCCGGAACAGCGCCGGCGTCGCGCCGGACCTTGGCTAGGCTCCAGTGGCTCTCCGCCCGGGCGAGATTGCGTTCGGCGACGTCACGAAGATCGCCGGCGGCGGCCAGACCGTAGAAAGCCGCCTCCACCGAAAGGCGGACGTCGGCGCGCGTCGCGTCCGCATCGGCCTGCGCGCTGCCGAGGCGGGCGCGCGCGGCATCCAGTCCCGACCGGCGCTCGCCGAAGTCGAACAACGTCAAGCGGGAGGCGAGGCCCCCGTTCCAATCGTCGAGCGGCCCGATGAGCTCCGGGATCTCGTGTCCGGGAAGGGTCAGGCCGGAAGGCAGGAAGGCGCGCCGCTGCCAGCGATGATAGCCCGCGCTCAGGTCAACCTGCGGCCAGTACGGCGCCCGGGCCTCGCCGACGGCCTCGGTGGCGGCGGAGACCCCGGCGGCGGCGGCGGCCAGCAGCGGCTGGCTGGTCTGGGCGAGGCGGATGCAGTCGTCGAGCGTCAGCGGTGAGGGCGCCGGATCGGCGGCGGCGCCGCGGAGGACGGTGGCGGCGAGCAGCGGCGCGAGGGAGAGGAGGCGGGTTTTCATGGCCGGGGAGGGGGAAAGGTCGGGCGGATGACGGACGGAATCAGGCGAGCGTTTTGTGAAAGCGCTTGACGGCAAAGAGCATGACGCAGAGTCCGATCGCGAAGAGGGAGGCCAGCTGCGGCCAGAGCACCTCGACGCCGATGCCCTTCAGGAACACGCCGCGGATCACGATCAGGTAGTGCCGCAGGGGATTCAGCAGCGTGAGCCACTGGATGGCCTGCGGCATGTTGGCGATCGGGTAGACGAACCCCGAGAGAAGCATCGCCGGGAAGAAGAAGAAGAACGTGGTCATCATCGCCTGCTGCTGGGTGCCGCTTACCGTGGAGATGAACAGGCCGATGCCGAGGGTGCTGAGGAGGTAGAAGGAGGTGCCCAGCAGCAGCAGGCCGAAGCTGCCCCGGATGGGGATCTCGAACCAGAACACGCCGACGAGGGTGACGAGCGCCACGTCGGCGAAGCCGATGGCGACGAAGGGCGCGCACTTGCCGAGGATGAACTCCACCGGCCGGATCGGCGTGACCATGATCTGCTCGATCGTGCCGACCTCCTTCTCGCGCACGATCGCCATGCTGGTCAGCATCAGGCTGATCAACATGACGAGGAGGGCCATCACGCCCGGCACGAAATAGTTGCGGCTCTCGAGATCCTCGTTGAACCAGGCACGCGGCCGGAGATCCACGCTGCCCGCGGCGATCGTGCGGCCGGCGCGGCGCTCCGCCTGTTCGAGCATGATCGCGCTGTTATAGGCGGACGCGATGAGGGTGCTGTAATTGAGCACGAGGCGCGCGGTGTTGGAGTCGGCGCCGTCCACGATGAGCTGCGCCGGGGTCGTGCGTCCGCCCCGCAGCTCGTTCGCGAAGCCCGCGTCAAGCTGCAGGACGGCGCTGGCGTCGGCGGCGTCGATCATCGCCTGGGCGCGGCGCTCGTCGGTGGTCTGCGCCACGACGTCGAAGTAGTCCGAGCCGTCAAACCGCGCGACGAGAGCCCGGCTTTCGGGCGTCTGGTCGCGATCGACGACGACGAGCCGCACGTGCCGGACGTCCATCGTGACCGCATAGCCGAAGATCAGGGTCTGGATGACGGGCACGCCGAAGATCACCATCCGCATGCGCGGATCACGAAACACGGAGCGGAACTCCTTGAGCAGGATCGTGAGGATGCGTTCGCCCATGGCTACTCCAGTCGTTTGCGGAACTTCGCGATGGCCGCCGCCGCCACGACGGTCGAGAAGACGAGCAGGAAGACGGCGTCCTGCCAGAGTGTCTCGAGCCCGACGCCGCGCTGGTAGATGCCCTTGACCAGGGCGACGAAATAGCGGGCCGGAACGATGTAAGTGATGGCCTGGACGACGGTCGGCATGTTCGGGATGGCGAACATGAAGCCCGAGAGCAGGAAGGCGGGCAGGAAGGTGGAGACCATCGCGACCTGGCTGGCGAGGAGCTGCTGGCGCGCCAGGGTGCTGATGAGGATGCCCTGCGCCAGGGTGCCGACGATGAACAGGGCCGCCATGGCAAACAGCAGCGGCACGCTCCCGAGCAGGGGGACATCGAAGAGATAAACCGCCATCACCACGGCGATGAGCACGTCGACCATGCCGATGACGAAGTAGGGCACGAGCTTGCCCAGGATGATCTCGGGGGCCTTGACCGGGGTGGAGATGAGCTGCTCCATCGTACCCCGCTCCCATTCGCGGGCGACGGTCAGCGACGTCAACAGGGCGGCGATCAGCCCCATGATCACGGCGATCAGGCCGGGGATGATGAAGTTCCGGGACTTGAGATCCTCGTTGAACCACACCCGCGGACGGAGGTCGAGGGCCGTGGCCGGCGCGCCGCCCGTCGTGCGCCGGATCTGCTCGAGGGCGATCCGCTGGTTGTAGGCGGCCGTGACCGCCTGGGTGTAGCCGAGGATGATGGCGGCGGTGTTCGAGTCGGAGCCGTCGATCACCGCCTGGACGGGCGCCGCCCGGCCGGATTCGATCCGGGAGGCAAAATCGGGCGGGACCACCAGGGCGATGGCGGCGTCGCGGGTGTCGATCGCGTGTTCGAGGTCGCGGTAGCGCGCCACCGGGCCGACGTACTGGAAGTAGCGTGAGCCCGTGAATTGCGCGAGGTAGTCGCGGCTCGCCACGGTGTCGCTCTGGTCCCAGACGACAAGCGGGACCCGGTCGACGTCGAGGGTCAGCGCATAGCCGAACATCAGGAGCATCAGCATGGGGATGCCGATGGCGAGGCCGAGGCTGCGCGGGTCGCGCCGGATGTGCAGGGTTTCCTTGCGGGCGACGGCCCAGAGACGGCGCAGGTTCATCGGCGGACCTCCCGGGGCGTGCCGTTTGCGTTCTCCCGCGCCTCGATGAGCGAGACAAACACGTCCTCGAGGGTCGGCGTGATCCGCTCCAGGCGCGCGAGCGAGAAGCCGCCGGCGGCCAGGGCGCCGCGAATGGCGCGGCCGGCCGCCTCGGCGTCGGCGGCCACCGCGTGCAGGCCCTTGCCGAACAGCGCGACTTCCTTGACCTCGGGCAGACGCTCGAGCACGCCCATGGCGTCGCTCGGCCGCGCGCAGTCAACCTCCAGCACGGCCTCCGGCATGTGCCGCGTCTTCAATTCGCGCGGGGTGCCGAGGGCGATCAGCTCGCCGCGGTAGATCACCCCCAGCCGGTCGCAGTACTCCGACTCCTCCATGTAGTGCGTGGTGACGAACACCGTGACGCCGCGCTCCGCCAGCGCGTAGATCAGGTCCCAGAATTGCCGCCGGCTGATGGGATCCACCCCCGAGGTTGGCTCGTCGAGAAAGAGAATGGGCGGTTCGTGGAGCACGGCGCAGCCGAGGGCCAGGCGCTGCTTCCAGCCGCCCGAGAGGGTCGCCGTGGGCGCGAGCCGGTGCGCCTGGAGGCCCGCCATCTCCAGGACCCAGGCCTTGCGCTCCGCCTTCTTGGCGCGGGGCAGGCGGTAGATGCCGCTGTAGAAGTCGATGTTCTCCTCGACGGTGAGCTCGTCGTAGAGGGAGAACTTCTGGCTCATGTAGCCGATGCGGGTCTTGATCCGCTCGGTGTCGTGCACGATGTCGAACCCGGCGACGCGGCCCGAGCCGGCGGTGGGCGCCAGCAGGCCGCAGAGCATGCGGATGGTGGTGGATTTGCCCGCCCCGTTGGGGCCGAGGAAGCCGAAGATCTCCCCGCGGCGGACGGAGAAGGAGATGCCGGCAACCGCCTTGAAGGCGCCGAAATGTTTCTCCAGGCCATGGACCTCGACGATCGGCGCAGCGGCCGCGGTGGATTCGGCGCCCTTCATGATTCCTCCGAGCCGGAATGCGGGCGGTCGCCGCCGGGTTCCGTCGCGACGAGAATGATGAGCATCACGAGAATGATGACGATCGCGATCATGGCGCGGCCGGCGGGCCGGGAAGCACGGCGACAAAGACATCCTCGAGCGAGGGCTCGATGCGGCGGAGCGACGCCAGCTCGAGGCCGGCGGCCGCGAGCTGCGCGCGGACCGCGGCTTCGGCCGCCACGGGATCGGCGGCGGCGACATGGACCCGGTCGCCGAACAGACCCACGGTGGCGCCCGGCACCTGCGCGCGGAGCAGGGCGGCGGTGCGGCGCGGGGCGGCGGTCCGCACCTCGAGCAGGGCCCCCGGCATCAGGGATTTCACCTCGTCCGGCGTGCCGAGGCCGAGGAGACGGCCCTGATGGAGGAGGGCGAGGCGATTGCAGCGCTCCGCTTCGTCGAGATACGCCGTCGAGACGAAGATGGTCACCCCTTCGCGCACGAGCTGGTAGAGGATGCGCCAGAAGTCGCGGCGGGAAACGGGGTCGACCCCGTTGGTCGGTTCGTCGAGAAGAAGGACGCGCGGCGTGTGGATGAGCGCGCAGGCGAGCCCGAGCTTCTGCTTCATGCCGCCGGAGAGGTTGCCCGCCAGGCGCTGCTGGAATGGGGTCAGGTTGCTGAAGCCCAGCAGGCGCTCGGCGCGGGCGGCGAATTCCCGCCGCGGCACGCCATAAAGGTCGGCATAGAAGGCGAGGTTCTCCCGCACGGTGAGGTCGGGATAGAGGCCGAAGCGCTGGCTCATGTAGCCCAGATGTTCCTTGAGCCGCTCGGCATCGCGCGCGACGTCAAAGCCCGCCACCTCGGCGCGGCCGCCGCTGGGCGGCAGAATACCGGCGAGCATGCGCATCGTCGTCGTCTTTCCCGCCCCGTCGGGCCCGACGAGGCCGAAGATCTCGCCGTCGGCCACGTCGAGGTCGAGGCCCGCGACGGCGACAGCCTCACCGAAGACGCGGCGCAGGCCGGTGGTGCGGATGGCGGACATGGCGGGCGGGGCCGTTCAGGGCGCGGCGGGGATGGACACGTCCGCCGCCATGCCGGGCTTGAGCTCGTCGCGCGGATTGGCGAGGTCGACCTTGATCCGGAACACGAGCTTCACGCGCTCCTTGGCCGTCTGCACGGTTTTGGGCGTGAATTCGGCCTCGGAGGAGATGAAGCCGATGGTGCCCTCGTAGGTCTTGCCCGGGAAGGTGTCGGTGCGCACCTGCACCTTCTGGCCGTGCGCGATGCGTCCCAGGTCCGTCTGGCTGATGTACGTGCGCACCCAGACCTGCGCGAGGTCGGCGACGGTGACCACTGGCGTCCCGGGGGACACGTATTCGCCCGGCTCGACGTTGTGGGACAACACCACGCCCGAAAGCGGCGAGGCGAGACGGGTGTTGTCCACCTGGGTTTCGGCGAGGGCGACGGCCGCGCGCGCCTGCTCGAGCCGGGCGCGACCCTGGGCGATGTCCTCGGCGCGTGGCCCCTCCTGCACGAGCTTGAGGCGTTCGGCGGCCTCGTTCGCGCGCGCCTCGGCCACCTTGAGCTGGGCTTGCGCCGCCTCGAGTTCCCGATCCGCGATGGCATTCTTGCTGCGCAGCTCCTGCTGCCGCGCAAAGTCGAGCCGGGCCCGGTCGCGCTCGGCTTCGGCGCTGTGGAGCGCGGCGGCGGCGGCGGCGATTTCCTGCGGCCGCGAGCCCGCCTCCAGCTCGGCCAGGGCCGCCTGGGCGGCGGAGAATTCGGCGCGCCGGAGGGCGAGCTGCTCCCTCTGCTCGGCGTCGTCCAGCCGGGCGATGAGCTGGCCGGCCTGGATGTGGTCACCCTCGGAGACCGTGCGTTCGGCCACGCGCCCGGGGATCTTGAAACCGAGCTGGGCGTCGGTGACCTCGATGTTGCCCGAAAGGACCAGGGGGCCGGAACGGGCGCCGCCGGAACAGGCGGCAAGGAGCAGCGCGGCAAGGGCCGCCGGAGCACCGGCAAGGAGGCGAGCCGCGGATTCAGGCCGCGGCCGGTTTCGTCCGGGAAGCGAGGAGCTTTTCATAGTCTTTGTGGCCAGAGGAGGTGAGAAGTCCGCTGAAAAAGAGGTGGAGCGCCCGTTCGAGGGTCTGGCGCGGCGTGAGTCCGGTGTGCTCGAGCATGTCGGGCTGGACGAGCCCGCGGATGGCCTGCAGCCAGAACTCGACGGCAAAATCGGGATCGATCCCGGCGCGGACCTTGCCTTCCGCGAGGCCGGCGCGGATGAGGCGCCCGAAGACGACCGGGACGTTGCGCCGGCGGACGTCGTCGATCCGCTGGTAGAGCTCGGGCGCATACCGCTGGAGGTCGTGCAGCATGCCGGGGCTGGCCTTGGCGAGATTCGAGCCGACCACGTCGATCACCCCGGCCAGCTTCTGCGCAAAATTGAGCTGGGGATCGGTGAGGATCGCGTCCATGCGGCTGCGGATGGCCTCGCCGATGCCGTCAATGATGGCGCCAACGATGGCCTCCTTGCCCGGGAAGTGAGCGTACAGCGTCTTCTTGCTCATGCCCAGTTCGCGGGCGAGTTCGTCCATGATCAGGGCGCTGTACCCGTAGGTAAACAGGCGGGCGCGGGCGGCCTCGAGGATGCGCGCCGGGACGGCCGGGGGCGCCGGGCGAGGGGCGGAAGGAGCGGAACTCTTCATAAAACCTAAGGAAACTGTAGTAGTATTTTGGGTTTCCGTGCAAGTTCTTTTTCGTTTTTCCCGCGGCGGGCCGGGCGGGCGGCCCGGCCGCGGGGTTCCGGTCCGCCAACAAAAAGGCCGGGCGCTGGGGCCCGGCCTCGGAAGAGTTGAGACGATGGATGGCGGAGTCTAGCGACGGAAGCCGCGGTCCCCGCCCCGGCGGTCGCCACGATCGCTGCGGAAGCCTCCGCGACGCTCGCCGCCGCCTTCGAACTGGCGCGGCGGACGCTCCTCTTTCGGCCGCGCCTCGTTCACCGTGAGGTTGCGCCCCTCCATGGCGAAGCCGTGGAACTTTTGGATCGCCGCCTGGGCCTCTTCGGGTGTCGCCATGGTGACGAACGCAAAGCCGCGGGAACGGCCGGTAAATTTGTCGAAGATCAGGTCAACGCCGGCGACGGTGCCGGCCTGGGCAAACAGGTCCTGGAGGTCCTGCGCCGTGGAAGCGAAGGGCAAATTGCCCACGTACAATTTAGTGCTCATCAATATGTCTTTTACTGCTTGGCCTAATCTTCTGCCCGTTCCCGACGATCGAGTTTCGAATCACCACTGAACCAACGTTCACCTGACAATCCACCAAGCAGACGACTCAAACCACAAGCGGGGGCAGGTTTGAAAGGGGCTGCAGTGAAGGCAAGTCAAAACGGGCTCCCCAAGGCGCGGGGACGGGATTCGAATAGTCACGCTTGTGTCGCCCCCAGAGGGGCTTAGCATAACGGCGTTGTTTGGCCTATCCTCACCAACCTGCTGCGACGAACCCCAACATGCCTGTCTTCCTGCACACCCGAATTCGTGTCGGCGACCTCGAGCGCACCATCGCCTGGTACAAAGAGCTGGGATTTGACTGCGTCCGGCGTGTCCCCCGGTCGCCCCAGGGCAATTACCTCGCGTTTCTGCAAATCCCGGGAAGCGCCCACCTGCTTGAACTCTGCTGGCAACCGGGGGTCAAACCCAACGTGTCCGAGGACTTGATGCACACCGCGGTCGGCTACACCGACCTCATCGCGAAATGCGGTGAGCTGGAGAGGAAGGGGTACGAGATCTGGCCGGAGGACTGGCGCGAGACGTTTCCGACGGGCCGGCGCATGGCGTTCGTCACGGATCCCGATGGCTATGAGGTCGAACTCCTGGAACACAAATGAAAGGAGGCGCGGCCTGGCCTCCGGGCCCGTCACGCGTTACTTGACGGGCTGACCGGGCGTCATTTGGCTTGCTTGATCCGACCATGCGCGTGGGAGCTGCAATCCGATGCTGGTCCGCGCCGCTGTTTGGCGTGTTGGCCATGGCGCGGCCGTTGACGGCGGACTCGAACCTGCTGGAGAACTCGCCGTTTCTGCCGCCGAATGTCTCCGGGGCCGCCGGGGCGGTGGCCGCGCCGCTGGAATTGCGGAGCATCATCCGGGAGGGCGGGGAGTATGAATTCAGCCTCTACGACACGGCGAAGCGCCAGAGCACCTGGGTCAAACTGAATGAGGCCGGTCATGATTTTGTCGTCAAAGGCTTCGACCCGGCCGACGAGAGCGTCACCGTGGAGCAACAGAACCGGACGTACAAGCTGGCGCTCAAGGAGGTGAAGATAACTCCACTCGCCATCGTGGCTGTCCCCGGCGCCAATCAGCCGCCGATGCCGGCGGGATTCCCACCGGGAGCGATGCCGTTGCCGGGGGGGCGCGCGCAGCCCGGGACTGCGGTCCCCGCCATGGGACGTACCGCCGCCATGCCGGGGCCGACACCGGCTTTGACGCCGGAGCAACTTCGCAATCTCGAGGCCGACATAAATCGTCGGCGGGAATTACGACGCCAAGCCGCCGCCGCGATGGCGCAGCCTTCGCCATCCGCGCCGCAACCTCAGCAACGTTAGGTTCGGCGGGTCGCCCTTGCCTCGCGGCGGCAGCCTGATGCAGGCGGAGGCGCTCGGCAGTTCATTGCCGACCCGACAGCCCCGGTTGCGGGAGAAGGTGGCGCACTCTGCCATGGCAGGGGGGTGCGGCCCATCGTGTCCGATCGTGATTGCCATTGGTCCAGGCTGGACTGCTCTACTTTAAGCAATGATGGTCAATGTCTTAAGATCTGGATATTCAAAAAATACAAGGCCGGTGCTAATTTTGTTGAAACTGAGTCTCAGTGTATTTTCCTTCGTGGCTCTTCTCCATGCCTGCGAATCGCCACAAGAAGCAGAACCGTTTGTCCCTTTCTGAACTGCCGGAAGGGACGCAGGGTCGGGTGGCCGAATTGAATGGGAAGGTGGACTTCTGCCAGCGCCTTCGCGAGATGGGCTTTTGTGAGTCGAGCGTCATCCAAAAGATTGCCGGCCGGAGCATGCTGATCTGCCAGCTCTGTGGAACCCGCGTGGCGTTGAGCGACCAGGCTGCACGGCAGATCGTGGTTGAACCGCTGCGTGACGGCGGGTGAGGGCACCCAAGGGGATGCTCGCGGAGGATCTATGTCATCGGTGGTGAAATTATCGGATCTTGCCGTCGGTTCACGGGCGATCGTCCACGGATTCCCCGGGCAAGGCGCCGCCTTCCTCCGCCTTCGCGAGATGGGCGTTCTTCCGGGTACCTCGATCACGCTGGTGCGCACCGCCCCACTGGGAGATCCGCTCGAAATTCAGGTGCGTGGCTACAGCCTGACCTTGCGGAAAAGCGACGCCGAGCACGTGACCGTGGATGTGCCCAATGGCCAATGACGCCCTGATCGGCGGCCCGAAGGCGTCCGGCAACTTGGTGGCGGCGGAGCCTCGCGCCCACTCGAGTGCGCGATGAACGAATCCATCCAGTCAGCAAGCGGGCCGGCGCGCATGCCGGTGTATGCGCTGGTCGGCAATCCGAACTCGGGGAAGAGCACCCTGTTCAACGCCCTCACGGGCCTGAAACAGAAGGTGGGCAACTATCCGGGCGTCACGGTCGAAAAGAAGACCGGCACCACCTACTCGCAGCACGGCCGGCCGATCACGGTCATTGATCTGCCCGGGACCTATTCGCTGGCCGCGCGGTCGCCGGACGAGGCCATTGTGCGTGACGTATTGCTGGGACGCCGGGCCGACGTGGCCCAGCCGGACCGGATCATCTGCATCGTCGACGCCTCCAACCTCGAGCGAAACCTCTATCTCGTCCACCAATTGCTCGACCTCGGGCGGCCGGCCATTCTCGTGCTCAACATGATGGACCTGGCGACCGCCGCCGGGACCAGCGTGCGGGTCGCGCGCCTGGAGCACGAACTCGGCATTCCCGTGATTCCGTGCGAGGCGGTCAACGGCAAGGGGCTGCTGGAGCTGCGTCTGGCCATGAGCCGGACCGATCTGCCGCTGCCGCGCCACCGCTGGGACATTCCAGCCCCGATCGCGCCCGCCGTGGCTGAATTGCAGGCCTCGCTCGTTGAGGATGACCGCAAACAGCCACTCATCGCCCGCGCGGAGGCGTTGCTCCTGCTGACCGACCAGGATCCCGTGCGCGTGGCTGGATCGACGCCCCTTAGCGCGAGCACCGCCTCGATCCTGGCGGGGTGGAAACGCCGCTGGGAGGGCGAGGGCGTCGATTGGTCGGGCACGCTGGTCAACAGCCGCTACGAGGCCATCACGCGGCTTTGCGCCGAGGTCCTACAGCGCGCCGCGCCCGCCGGGCCCGCCCTCTCCGACCGCATCGACGCGATCGTCGTGCACCCGCTGTGGGGCTGGCTGGTGCTCGGAGCGATCATGGCGGCGCTGTTTCTCTCCATTTTCACGCTGGCCGAGTATCCCATGAACCTGATCGACGCGCAGGTGGCCGCCCTCGGCGGATGGGTGAAGGGGGTCATGCCCGCCGGCGACCTGCGGGACCTCCTGACCGACGGGGCGATCGCGGGCGTGGGGGGGGTTGTGATGTTCTTGCCGCAGATCCTCATTCTCTTCTTTTTCATCGGGCTGCTGGAAAGCACGGGCTACATGGCGCGCGCGGCCTTCATCATGGACCGCCTGATGAGCCGCGTGGGCCTCAACGGGAAATCGTTCATCCCGCTGTTGAGCTCCTACGCCTGCGCGATTCCCGGCATCATGGCGACCCGCACGATCGAGGAGCCCAAGGACCGTCTGGTGACCATCCTGGTGGCGCCGTTGATGAGTTGCTCCGCCCGCCTGCCGGTGTACCTGCTCATGATCGCCGCGATGCTGCCCGGCAGCCGCGTGCCGGTCGGCACCAAGGTCGGCCTGATGCTGCTCATGTATGCCCTGGGCACCGCCGGAGCGTTCGGATTCGCCTGGCTCTTCAAGAAATACCTGCTGCGCGGCGAACCGCCGCTCATGATCATGGAGCTGCCGCCCTACCGCCTGCCGCGCCTGAAGGACGTCCTGCTGCACATGCTGGAGCGCGCCGGGATCTTCCTCCGTCGGGCCGGCACGATCATTCTGGGCATCTCCATCGTGCTTTGGTTCCTCGCGGCTTACCCGAAGCATGCCGGGGACACCACGGCCCAACAACAGATCGCCCACAGCCTAGCCGGGACGGCGGGCCGCGTGATCGAGCCCGTGATCAAGCCGCTGGGCTTTGACTGGCGCATCGGGATCGGCCTGGTCAGCTCGTTTGCCGCCCGCGAGGTTTTTGTCAGCTCCATGGCGGTGGTCTTCAGCGTCGACAATTTCGAGGGGGGCAAACACGCCGATGTGACGCCGTTGCGGCGATCCCTCGCCGCCGCCGTCTGGCCGGACGGCGCTCGGCTCTTCACGCCGCTCGTCTGCCTCACGCTCATGATCTACTACGTCTTCGCGATGCAGTGCATCAGCACGGTGGCGGTGGTGAAACGGGAAACGAACTCCTGGCGCTGGCCGCTGTTCCAAATCGCCTACATGACCGGCACCGCTTGGGTGGTCTGCTTCGTTGTCTACCAGGCCGGCCGGGCATTGGGATTTTGACGGGCGCCGCCTGACAAAATGCGCCCGATGGTTTGATTGGTCGCAATGGCTACATCCTGGCAGACAGTGGCAGCGTTGCTGGTGGTCGTGATCGCCGCGGCAGGGTTGGTGCGCGCCGCCGTGAAAAGAGGCCGTTCGCCCGGATGCGGGAGTGAAGGGTGCGGCGCCGTCAGTCCCGACGCCAAGGCGCTGCTCCGACGGCTCAAGAAACCCTGACCGCCGCGGCCGGCTCCGATGACGGGAACCGCGAGGGCAGAATCCGGGCAATCATGAACGCGGCGGTGCTCGAAGGTATCAGCCAGCCCCTGAGGGTCCGGCCGGTGCCGGACCCGGCGCCCCATCCCGGGGGAGCGGTGGTGCGCCTGCGCGCGGCCGCGCTGAATCATCGCGATGTCTGGATTCAGCAGGGCCGGTATCCCGGATTGAAATTCCCGATCATCCCCGGATCGGATGGCGCCGGGGTGGTGGCGGCCGTGGATCGCGACGCGGACCGCGCGTGGGTGGGGCGTGCGGTGGTCATCAATCCGGCGCTGGACTGGGGGCGGGATCCGCGCGCCCAGGGCCCGCATTTTCGGATTCTCGGATTGCCGGACCACGGCACGTTTGCCCAGGCGGTCGCTGTGCCCGTCGCAAGCCTGGCCGACCGGCCGGGACATCTTTCGGCCGAGCAGGCGGCAGCCCTGCCGCTTGGCGGGCTCACGGCTTGGCGGGCGTTGTTCACCCGGGGCGGGCTCCGTGCGGGCGAGACGGTGCTGGTCACCGGGGCGGGGGGAGGTGTGGCGGTGTTTGCGCTGCAGTTTGCCGTGGCCGCAGGCGCCCGCGTCTTTGTCACCTCGAGCTCGGTCGAAAAGCTGGCCCAGGCCCGCGAGCTCGGCGCAGCCGGCGGAGTCAATTACCGTGAGGCGGGCTGGCCGGTCACACTGCAAAAGGCGGCGGGACCCTTCGACTTGGTGGTCGATGGCGCCCAGGGTGAAGGCTTGGCCTCCCTGATCGAGCTGACCCGGCCCGGCGGGCGGATCGTGTTCTATGGCGCCACAGCAGGCAATCCGCCGGGTTTTGACGCCCGCAAGGTCTTCTTCCGGCAGATTTCCCTGCTCGGAAGCACCATGGGTTCGCCGGCCGACTTTGCGGCGATGCTGGAGATGGTTTCGGCCCGGGCCATCGTGCCGGTGATCGATGCGGTCATGCCCCTGGCGCAGGCGGAGGCCGCGATGCGGCGCCTCGAGGCCGCAGCGCAGTTCGGCAAGATCGTCCTGACCGTGGGGTGAGCGGCCGGGTTGGGCCACCGCAGGTTACTCCGCTTCGCTTTCGGGATCGCCGGCCGCCGGAGTCATGGGTCGGCCGATGTTCTCGCGCAGGGTGTCGAGGTTCTCCCGGACCAAGTCGCCCATCGTTTGGCACCGATGGTATCGCTCGGACCGGAAATGCTCGGCGAGGCCCTCGCGCAGTTCGATCACCTTGTCGTCGGGCGCGATGCGGTCGCCGGACATGACTTGGAGCAGAAAACCGAGACGGTGCGCGGCGATCTCGGAGCGCTGGAGCATCAGCGTCTGCTCCTCGCGCTGGTATTGGAGCGAGGTCTCATAGCGGAGATGCTTCAGGCAGTAGAGCGCGAGGGGGGTGTTTTCCTTGAAGAACTGCGGGAGATAGAAGTTCTTGCGGCCGTTGTAGGATTGCTGGTCAAAATCCATCGCGCGGATGCGGATCTGGGCGTCCTCAAAGTCGGGCATGATCACGAAAACGAAGTTGTATGATCGCATGTCGCCGAGGAGCCGGATGAAACAACGCTCGTTGAATTTCACCAATTCCTTGGCCACGCGCACCGGCTTCAGCTCGTGATTGTGCAGCCAGCGCTCGATGAAGACATCGCCCGGGATGCCGGGAATGTGCTCCTCGACGAGCGTGTTGCCGCTCGTCAGGAAGCTGAGGCGGTTGGGTGAAAGGAGGTGTTCGAGTTCGAGGCCGTAAACCCGCGAGGCATCGGCCTTCTTGATGTAGAAGTAGTCGGCGTTGTCGTTGTACGCGTTGACGATGCGGATGCGAAACGGCTGGGAATTGCCAAAGGCGCAGAAATCGACCCGATCGATGTAGAGGTGGGCCATGACGGAGAAGTCGCCGTCGACCTTGAGCAGGGCGTAGATGCGTTTGAGGTCCTCGTTGAGGGCGCGCATGTTTTCCGCCTGATAGAGCACGGTCTCCCACAGCGTGAGCTGGCCGCTTGCGTCCACGAGCTGGGCCGTGTCGCTGTAATCCCGCAGGCGTTCATAGGTCACGGGCAGTTCGCGGTCGCGCCGGTACCGGCGCAAATAGCTCCGGAGCTCATCGATGATCGGATAGCTCGGCTTCTTCTGCGTGCGGAGGATGTTCGCCGCGTCAGCGGGCATGCAGGGGAGCATAGCAGAGAGCGAAGGGCAGGCAACCCGCCATCTTCGGACACCGGGTGGCCTTGCGGTCTCCGCCGCGCTGCGGGCATGACGCCTCCCGCGACGACGGCCGCGCTTACCCGGACGCCAGCAACAGCCGACGGACACCCTCGATGGGTGGCTCAAGGATCGGCTGCAGGCGGACCGGCCACGCGCGGTTGGCGGCAAGAGCCTGCAACGCCTGGAGGCAGGGGGGGGTATTCAACAGCGCCCCGGAAACCCCGCAGGGGATTGGCCTCTCGGCGGTCGCGCGCGGGAAGAGGCGTTGCAGCATGGCGTCCACCAACGCGGCCATTTCGGCGATGGAATCGGCGACGATGCGTTGGGCCGCAACGTCGCCCTGCCCGGCCAGCTCGACCACGTGTGGAGCAAAGGACGCGATGCTGGCATGGGCGTCCGGCGCCAGATGGAAATGCCGGGAGTTGGCGATGTAGTCGGTGAGCCCGGTATGCTGGCGGAGGGCCGCGGCCAGCCGGGAGGGTTCCGCCCAGCCCTGCAGCTCGAGCAGGGCGCGCGCGATGCCGCGGCGGCCGACATCGTAGCCGCTCCCGCAATCGCCAAACCGCCAGCCGAGGCCTCCCGCATAGTGCAGAGCGCCGTCCGTGGCACGTGCGGCAAGAAAGGAGCCCGTGCCGGCGTGCAGGACCAAGCCCGGCTGTCCACGGGTGGCAAGCTCAAGCACGGGAAGCGAATCCGGAGCAGTCTCCACGGGTCCATAGCCTTCGAGCAGGGAGGCCGCCTCTTTCCAGAACGAGCGACTGCCCGCCAGGCACAGCAGGGTGCGGCTGATCGGGTCGGGGGACCGTCCGGCCATCAACGCTTGCAGCGCTTCGCGCAGAATCACGGGGGCCCGCTCGTGTCCCACCAGGCTCGGATTGCAGCCCGGCGCGGTGTGACGGTTGGCAACCCGCCCGGCCGCATCGAGCAGGATGCATTCGGTCTTGGTGCCGCCTCCGTCGACGCCGATCCTCCAGGCATTCATACCCGTGACGGGCAGGCGCCGCCGGGGGGCGGAGACGCCGGGGATTCTATCTTCGAGAGAAGGATTTTCATTTTTGCGGCTCAGGGCTCCCAGCGCCCGTAGATCCCGCAGGGAAGCGCGCGCCCGTCAGAGGCGATCGGCAGGCCGATTTCGCCGGCGCTGATCTGCCCGTCGCCCGCCGGAAGCAGTCCGGCCAGCAGGTTGAGCAACACCGTCGGCGAAAGCCGGGCGGTGTAGGCGTTGACCAAGAAGAACAGGGGTCGGTCGCCCAAGAGGCGGCGGCAATCAATCATCAGGTTCCACAGGTGGTCCTCGAGCTTCCAGAGCTCACCGCTGCCGCCGCGGCCGTACGTGGGCGGATCCATGACGATGGCGTCGTACCGGCGCCCGCGCTTCAATTCCCGCCGCACGAATTTGAGGCAATCGTCGACGATATAGCGGATCGGAGCAGTTTCGAGGCCCGAAAGGCCCGCATTGTCGCGGCACCATTTCACCATGCCCTCCGCAGCGTCGACATGGCAGACGCTGGCGCCGGAAGCGGCCGCCACGCAGGTCGCCGCGCCGGTATAGCCGAAAAGATTGAGCACGCTGACGGGCCGATCGGCGGTGCGGATTTTCGCGGCGCACCAATCCCAATTGACCGCCTGTTCGGGAAACAAACCGGTGTGTTTGAACCCGGTGGGCCGAATCTTGAACGTGAGGTTGAGGGGTGCGTACCGGATGGTCCAATGCTCGGGCAAAGGGCGACGGAATTCCCATCGGCCGCCGCCGCTGGCGGAGCGATGATAATAGCCGTCCCAGTCCCGCCAGGGCGCCCCGGCGGGTTGCCCGTGGCGCGGCCATATGATTTGCGGATCCGGGCGCACCAAGGTGTAGGGGCCCCAGCGTTCCTGTTTCATGCCATCGCCGCAATCGAGCAGCCGGTACTCGGTCCAGCGGTCTGCGAGCAGGAACCCCGATCGTTCGACGCGCATGCCAGGGATGGTTTGAGCGTGCACGGTGAGGACGCCGCCCGGAATTGTCGAGGAAAGGCGGCGGCGTCAGGTTCCGTACAGCCGGTCGCCGAAGTCGCCCAGCCCTGGAAGGATGTATTTCCGGGCGTTGAGTTCACGGTCGAGGGCCGCCAGAAAGATGGACACGTCGGGATGCCGCTGCTCGACCAAGGCCACGCCCTCGGGCGCGGCGACGATGCAGACCAGGGCGACGTCCCGCCCGCCGGCCGCCTTGACCACATCGAGCGCCTGCACCGCGGAACCTCCGGTCGCCAGCATCGGGTCCACGATCAACACCCGCGTGCGACCGAGGGGCGGCAGCTTGCAGTAATAGGAGTGCGCGATGGCCGTGGCGTGATCGCGCTCCAGGCCGATGTAGCCGACGCTGACGTCCGGGAACAGGTCCAGAAAGGGGTCAACCATGCCGAGTCCGGCGCGCAGGATTGGCACGATCACCAGGGGCTTGGCGAGGATGCGCCCCGTCGCGGGCTCCAGCGGCGTTTCAATGGGCTTCTCTTCAGTCGCGAGGTCGCGCGTTGCCTCCAAGGCGAGCAGCAACGTGATTTGGTCGCACAGGGTGCGGAAAAGGGCCGGCTTGGTGGTCCGGTCGCGCAGATGCGTGAGCACGTGAGCCGCGAGGGGGTGCTGGATGATGATTGGGGTCATGGCGAAGGCCGGCTCGGTGGGCGGCAACAGCCAAGCAGAACGACGGACCACTTGCCAAACCCCAAAGCGGATGGCTGGGCCGCCGTTCGGCGCGCCGCGGCCAGGGAGACGGGATCCCGGGTTCGGCGCGCGGTTTGGCTGGCGTGAAGCCGGAGCCGCCGCATGATGGTCGCCGGCGCGCCGCCCGGGTGGCGGAATGGTAGACGCTGGGGACTTAAAATCCCCTGACCGCTAGGTCATGCGGGTTCGATCCCCGCCCCGGGCACCAGTCTTCGCTCTCGCGGCCGCGCGACGAAGATTGGGGTCTACGCCAAAAATTGGGGAGGGGGTTGGTTGGGGGTTGAGGTTCATGGGTTAGCCGCACTGCGCGATGACGCGCAGCCCTCGCCGTCCGTGTCGGCCATAGATATCGTACGAGGGTCGTCGTGGTGCAGGATGCCCTGGGTTGCTGCACTGAGGCGGGGCCGTCAGCCGATCCGTAGGTTGCTTTGGCCTTGCCCATGCTCGAATCCGTTCTAGGTGTGAACACGGATCGCGAATTCGCATGACCTGCCATCGTTACCAACCCCGGGGAGTCCGATCCCCAGACGGGCGACCGGCTTGAAGATCGGATTCCTAGGCGGCAGTTTCGACCCGGTGCATTTCGGCCACCTGCTGGCGGCGCAGGATGTGTACGAACAGTACAGGCTTGATCGGCTCTTCCTGGTGCCCGCGGCCCAATCACCGCTTAAGCCGCAGGAGATGCAGTCCGCCGTCGAAGACCGCTTGGCGATGCTGCGCGCAGCCATTGAGTGGGACCGGAGGTTTGAGATTTCCGATGTGGAACTGCAGCGCGGGGGAATAAGCTATACCATTGATTCGGCGCGCTACTTTCGGGCCAGGTTCCCCCAGGATGAACTCTATTGGATCATTGGCGGAGACCAGTTGCCGAAGATGAATCTGTGGAAGAACATCGCGGACTTGGCCGGCATGGTGGAGTTCATCTTCCTTGAGCGTCCACGGCACCCGGCAAAGGAAACGTCGCAGATCCCGGGCCTTCGCCTGCATCGCTGTGATGGCCACCTCATCGAGATAAGCTCAAGCGAGCTTCGACAGCGGGTGCGGCAAGGGCTGTCGCTGCACTACTTCTGCCCCCAGAAGGTCATCGCGTACATTGAGGCCAGGAAACTCTATCGATAGGCTGAATGAAGAAAACCGCCCGATCCCACCGTCCCGTTTTCAAAGCACCGAAATCGCTGCAGGTCGTGGTTCGCACCCTCGACGACAAGAAGGCGGAAGATCTGAGGGTCCTAAATGTGCGCGCGCAGTCATCCCTGACCGACTATCTGGTATTGGCGACCGGGACATCAGGTCCGCATCTCAGGGCATTGCGCACTGAACTGGAGAAGGCGCTCGACGGCGCCAATGTTTCAATTGTCGGGATGGAAAGCACGGAGGGTAGCGGTTGGACGGTATTCGATGCATTTGAGGTCATGGTGCATCTCTTCACGGCTGAGACCCGCGCGAAATACCGTCTCGAGTTGCTGTGGAAGGACGCCTTCGAGGTGCCGGTCGGCCAAATCCTGCCCAAGCCCGTGCCCGCCAAGCCCTCGCGCAGCCCCAGAACATCTCGGAACCGGATGGCAAGGGATAGCGAAGGTTGATCAAGCTCGGCGTGGCGGAGCGTTGCTCCGGCGGATCGTGACGGCTGACACGAATTGCCAGGGTCTTGAATGCCATCTTGAGTGATGGGATAAGGCCGCCAGGCTGACCAAGTCCCTGAATCGCGTCCTTAAGCCGGTAGTCAAAAGATTGACATTAAATAGCTTGTAACCCTCGAGTCTGGTTTGCCGGGTCGATTGGCGCGCATCAACACCGCGCGACTCGGACGATGCTTTCAGGGTTTCAATCGTTTTTCATAATAAGGATCCAATTGCATCTTGCAGTGATCGTGCATCTGTACTGCACTTGAGGCTCCGGCTTCACAAACGAGGTCGGTTCATATCATACCATAGTCCAAAAAATAAAAATCCACACAATGAAAGCAATTCGGTCGAACAAGGGCTTCACGCTCGTTGAGATCATGATCGTGGTGGTTATCATCGGCTTGCTCGCGGCGATGGCCATCCCGGCGTTCCAGAAGGTGCGTGCGGCGTCGCAGGACAAGACGGTGCTCAACAACATGCGCCAGCTGGGTGCGGCTGCTGACCAGTACTTCCTGGAGAACGGTACCTCCACGGCTGCAATAACCTCACTCGTGGGCTCTTCGGCGTACGTGAAGGCGCTTAACACGGTTGCCAATGAGACGTATCCTGACAGCTACACTCAGGGCACGCCCATTACGGTCACGGGCATCGCGGGCGCCCGCACGATCACCTACGTTCAATAACGGGCTGATTGTTAATTAATTGATCGAACCGCCTGCATCCCAATGCAGGCGGTTTTTTTGTACAACGAGGGGCCCCATTGACCTGCCTGTTCCAAATATGCTCTTGCAGCCTTACGGGTTTTGTAATGGGGTTGCGGCTGTCATTTCGCTCCGAAATGACTCCTATAATCCAACAATAAGATCATCCGAAAAACTATGAAATCCATTCGTTCCAGCAAGGGTTTCACTCTTGTTGAAATCATGATCGTGGTGGTCATCATCGGTTTGCTCGCGGCGATGGCCATTCCGGCGTTCCAGAAGGTGCGTGCCGCATCGCAAGACAAGACGGTGCTCAACAACATGCGCCAGCTGGGTGCGGCCGCTGACCAGTACTTCTTGGAGAACGGCACCTCCACGGCGGCGATCACGTCGCTCGTGGGTTCTTCGGCCTACGTGAAGGCTCTCAACACGGTGGCCAATGAGACGTATCCGGCGAGCTTTACCCAAGGTACGCCGATCACGGTCACTGGCATCGCGGGTGCCCGCACGATCACCTACGTGCAGTAGGTTTTTTGAGGTTTCCCCCGTCGAGCCGCCCGCACAAGATGCGGGCGGCTTTTTTTGATGAACAAGCGTCTCGTGCTGTTGACGTTGGTCGGCGTCCTGGCGCTGACGTTGGGGTTTTTCAGCTTTGCGCCCTGGCAGGCGGTGACGTTGACGCGTCTCGGTGGCTATTGGCTGGTGCTTCTGACGACCATCCTGTTTGCCATCGCCCTCATTCGCAGCCTGCGCGACGACGCAGGCGCGGTCCGGGATTGGCGGGCGTGGTGGCGGCCGGCCTTGGTGGCAGTGGCGGCCGCGTTGTTTCTCCACGTGCATGAGCGGCATGAATTCAAGATCGTGGCCGACGAAGTGGTGCTCCAGCTCACGGCGCAGCGAATGCACTTCGACCGGCAGGCGGCCGTCGTGGTGCGCGGCTATGACTATGCCGGAGACTTCACCCCCTTCACCACGTTCGTGGACAAGCGTCCGCTGTTCTTTCCCTTCCTGTTATCCGTGGTGCATGACCTCACGGGTTACCGCGTAACCAACGCGTTTTGGCT
>JBAIXJ010000104.1:0-1768 GCA_037916645.1 Opitutales bacterium
GCGTCAGGGCCGCCATCAGCGCCACCGCCCGCACGCAGCCGTATTCCTCGGCCGCCAGGAACATCCGGGCGTACCGCGGGTGCACCGGAAACCGCAGCATCTTGCGCCCGAGGCCGGTGATGCGCGATTCGGCCGTGGGCAGGGCGGGGCCGCCGGACCCGCCCGACGATGCCGGCGCGCCCAGCGGTCGCGCCCTACCGGTGATCGCCCCCAGATCTTCGAGCAGCTCCTCCGCCCGCTCGAGCGCCTTCGGATCCGGCTTCTCCAGCCAGGGAAAACCGGGCACATCGTCGATTCCGGCCGCCTTGAGGGTCAGCACCACCTCCGACAGGTCGAGGCGCTTCACCTCCGGCAATTCCTGGGCCGGCCGCCGGGCGTGTTCCCGCTCGGTCCAGAGGCGGACCGCCACGCCGGGGGCCGTCCGCCCGGCCCGCCCGGCGCGCTGGTCGGCGGAGGCCGCGCTGATCTTCTCGATCAGCAGCGTGTTGATGCCGCGGTGGGGATCGTAGCGCGCGATCCGCGCCAGCCCGCTGTCGACGACCGCGGTCACGCCGTCGATCGTCAGCGACGTCTCCGCGACGTTGGTTGAGACGATGATTTTGCGCCGGTCGTAGCGCGCCACCGCCCGGTCCTGGGCCTCGGACGGAAGTTCGCCGTGCAGCGGCAGGACGATGAAGTCGCGGAGGGCCTTCTCCCCCTGCACCGCCTGCACCGTGCGGCTGATCTCGTAGGCCCCGGGCATGAAGACCAAGAGATCGCCCGGAGTCCCCGCCGCGATGCGGGCGCACTCGCGCGCCGCGACCTCCCAGACCGCTTCCTGCTCAAAATCGGCCGCGCGCGGCAGGTACTCGATCGCCACCGGGAACATCCGGCCCTGCGAGGCGAGCACCGGGCACGGCGCGAGGTAGTCCCGCAGCGCGCCGGCGTCGAGCGTCGCCGACATCACGATCAGCTTCAGGTCCGGGCGTTGCGACTGCTGCAGCTGCAGCGCCCGCGCCAGCGTGATGTCGCCGTAGAGGTGCCGCTCGTGGAATTCATCGAAGATGATCGCGCTCACGCCGGGCAGCGCGGGCGCGAACGCCATCTGCCGCAGCAGAATCCCCTCGGTCACAAACCGGATCCGCGTCGCCTCGGACACGCGGGAGTCCAGCCGGATCTGATAGCCCACGGTGTCCCCGAGGGGAGCGCCGACTTCCTCGGCCACCCGCTTGGCCAGCAGGCGGGCCGCGAGGCGGCGCGGCTGCAAGACGACGACCTGCCCTCCGCCCAGCAACCCGTGCCGCAGCAGCATCTGCGGCACCTGCGTGGACTTGCCCGACCCGGTCGGGGCCTGGACGATCAACCGGCCGCCGGCCCGCAACTCCGTAAGGAGAGAGGGCTCAAGCTCATAGATCGGGAGATCGCGCGGCGACATGGCGGTTGGTCCGGGCCTGGACGGGCCAAGGATTCGGTCAAACTGCGGGCCGGCGCAAGCCAGGTCGATGGCGCCTTCGCCAGCCCCGTGAACAACGCGTGGACAACGTTGCTCCCAGGTTATTCACGGCCGGATTTGTCAATAACTTGTGCAAAACAAAATCGTGACATCGTGCGGGGGCGGGACCACGGTGGCCGCGTTCTTTGATGGAACAGTCGAGGTGCCGCGGGCATGAAAAACCTGCGGAGAGCGCGACTGGGATAATCCCGGGCAACCGGGGAAAGGAAAGTTGAAGCTGGTTCAGCGTTCCCCTCCGGCCGCGAGCAATCGCGGATCGGCAGGCATATGTCACCA
>JBAIXJ010000105.1:0-1829 GCA_037916645.1 Opitutales bacterium
TGCTGTTGAGCAGCTCCATGCAGACGGTCACCCCGGCTGCCTCGGCCGCGCCGACGATCTGCTTGAGGCCCGCGGTGCAATTCTCCAGGCCCTGCTCGTCCGGCAGGCCGGCGCGGTTGCCGGAGAAGCATATCACGTTGGGCAGGCCGGCAGCGGCGCAGGCCCGGATGCGCTCGATCATGGAGGGGACAAAGCGGGCGTGGTTCTCGACGCGGTTGAAGCCGTGCGGAATCGTGGTGGTGCCGTTGGCCATCGCGCAGATGAGGCCGGCCTGGCGCACGAGCGGCCACTCCTCGGGGTCGAGGAGTTCGATCGATTCGAGGCCCAGGTCCCGCGCCGCGACGGCGAGGGCGGGCAGGGGGATGTCCCGGTAGCACCAGCGGCAGACGGAGTGGCGGATGCGGCCAGGCGACGCAGGGGCGGCGGGGTTCGTGGGCATGGGCGGGGGGATTTTCTGAGTCGGGGAGGCGAAGCCGCGGGGAAGAACCGCGAGCGCGCCGCCGGCGGCCAGAGCGGCGAGCGCTTCGCGGCGGGAGTAGCGGCGGGGCGGCATGGTGTCCGACAATTTGCGTCGGCCGCGGGCGTGGCGCAAGCGGGTGGTGGGTCCGTTTTCCGGAATCGCGCGGCAACTGTAGGTCGGGGTTCATCCCCGACAGAGGGAAGTCGACGGTCTCGCTGTCGGGCATGAAGCCCGACCCACACAAACTGACCCGCTAGCCGCAAGCGCTGCGGCTTGCAGCGCGGCGAAAGAACGGCAGGCTGCAGGGGATGCCCCTCCGTGGAATCCTGTTGGCTCTGCTGCTGCTCGCGGCGAAGGCTGCGGGGGCGGAGCCGATCGTCATCCTCGTCTCCCTCGACGGTTTTCGCTGGGACTACCCCGAGAAGTACGCCACCGAGACGCCGCGGCTGCGGGAGCTCGCGGCGGACGGGGTGCGCGCCGAGCGGATGATCTCCTGTTTCCCGACGCTGACGTTTCCCAACCACTACTCCATCGCCACCGGCCTGCGGCCCGAGCACCACGGCATCGTCAACAACCGCTTCTATGATCCGGCGCTGCAGGCAACGTTCATCTACAAGAATCATGAATGCGCGGTCGACGGGCGCTGGTGGGGCGGCGAGCCCATCTGGATCACGGCGGTGAAACAGGGGCGCCGCAGCGCCTGCCTGTTCTGGCCCGGCAGCGAGGCCGAGATCGCCGGGGCCCGGCCCACCTACTACCGGGCTTTTGACGACAGCCTGACGTCGGCCCAGCGCGTCGACGGTCTGCTGGCGTGGCTCAGCCTGCCCGCCGAGCAGCGGCCGGGCTTCTGCACCCTGTACTTGGACGCCGTCGACCACGCCGGCCATGATTATGGCCCGGATGCGCCCGAGACCGCGGCGGCGATCCGCGAGGTCGATGCCGCCCTCGACCGGCTGTGCACCGGACTGGAGGCGCGCGGGCTTCGCGAAGTGACCGATCTCGTCATCGTATCGGACCACGGCATGACCGCCGTCGATCCGGCCCACACGGTGTTGCTCGACGATCTGGTCGACCTGAACTCCGTCCAGGTCGACTGCCTTGGGACCCAGGCCGGCCTGCGTCCCGTCCAGGGCACCGCGGAGCAGCTCCTGGCCCGGGTGCGGCGCGTGCTGCCCGCGGCGCTGCATGGTTGCCTGCGTTCCGAGGTGCCTGAGCGCTTTCACTATCGCGACAACCCGCGGATTCCGCCCGTCCTGGTGTTGGCCGACGAGGGGTGGGAGGTCACGACCCGGGCGGAGCAGGCGAGACGAAAGAAGCCGGAACGCGGCGACCACGGTTACGACAACCTGCTCGTCTCCATGGGCGCGAC
>JBAIXJ010000106.1:0-1804 GCA_037916645.1 Opitutales bacterium
GTGCCGAGGCGCAGGGCGACCGCCTGCAGGCAGAGATTTTGGGCGGCGTGCCCGGCTTCGAGGTGGGCGTAACGGATGCCGCGGGCGCCGTATTTGCGCGTGGTGCGCTCATAGCACGCGCTCAAGACGACAATGAGCGGCGCTTGCTCCATCCAGTCCTGCCCCAGGGCGGCGGCCGCGACCGCGTGGCGCTGGTCGCCCTCGCCGACGAGGACGAGGTTGTGGCTCGCCGGTCGGTAGCGGTAGACGCCGGGCGGGAGGCCGTCGACCCGGCCGACGACGGCAACGACCTCGAGGGGATAGAGCGCGCCGGCCGACGGCGCGGTGCGAAAGCCCTCCGGGTGGCTGAGACCCTGCGCCGCCCACATGAGCTGGGCCACGGCGGCGAGAGGCAGGGGCTCGTCGCGATACTCACGGATGGACCGGCGCTGCGCGAGCGCGGCTTCCACCGGCAGGTGGCCGTCACGGACGGGGGCGGGGAGGGGCGAGATCACGGGCGGCGCCGCATCGGCGCCGAGGATGATTAAGAGCACCAAGGCCGCCGACGCCAACCGTCTTTTCACAGGGGGGGTCATAGGATTCGTGGTGGGATCGGCCCGAGGCTCAGCGGCCCACCGCCGCGTTGCGGTCGTCGAGCCGGAACAGGCCGGCGCCCAGCGCGTCCTGGAGGGCGTCGTGATACTCGGCGGCACTCACGGGCCGGTCGATGTCGGCATAGCGTCCGCGGGCTCCGGCCCGGACGACGGCACCGTCGGGATGGTACTGGTGCATCACGTTGACGTACGTGTCCGGCGAAAGGTCCGCGGCGAGCCAGCGCGCGACCGTCGCGGTGCCGGCGAGCCCGCCCGGCATCACGAGGTGGCGGACGAGCACGCCGCGCCGCGCCAGCCCGTCGGCATCGAGCTGCAGCGGGCCGACCTGCCGGTGCATCTCGCGGAGCGCCTGACGGGCGACCTCCGGGTAATCCGGCGCCTGCAGCAGCCGGGCGGCGGTGGCGGGGTCCCAGAACTTGAAATCCGGCATGTAGATGTCGACCACGCCGTCAAGCAGGCGCAGCAGATCGGGCGAGTCATAGCCTCCGGTGTTGTAGACGATCGGCAGGCAGAGGCCCTGGGCGGCCGCGAGCGCCAGCGCTTCCAGGGCCTGCGGGACGACGTGCGTGGGCGTAACCCAGTTGATGTTGTGGCAGCCGCGGGCCTGCAGCTCGAGCATCATCCCGGCGAGGCGGCCGGGCGTGACGGTTTCGCCGCGACACTCGTGGCTTGTCTCCCAATTCTGGCAGAAGACGCAGCGCAGATTGCAGCCGGAGAAGAAGATGGTCCCCGAGCCGCGCCAGCCGCGCAGGCAGTCCTCCTCGCCGTGGTGCGGGCCGTAGCCGGAGACGCGGGCGTGGCGTCCGATGCGACAGACGGAACGCCGGCCGCTGAGCCGGTCGACGCCGCAGGCGCGTGGACACAGGCGACACGAGGCGAGGGCGGCGACCGCGGCGGCGGCCCGCTTGGCCAACTCGCCCGAGCGCGCCAGCGCCAAGTAGGCGGGAAACGAGGATGCGGCCCCCGGGTCAGCCATGTCTGGCGTCATATACGGGAAAGCCCGGGCCGGCAATGACGCAGTGCTTCGAGCCTTGGCGGCGAAATACTGGCTCGCCCCAAGAGTCCCATTAGTGCCCATTAGTGGGGATTAGTGGTTGCTCTGCCATGCCCGACGTCGCCCTGGATTTCCGCAACACCAACGCACTCTGGTGCAGCGTCATCGCCGAGACGCTGGCGCGCCTGGGCCTGCGGCACGCGGTCATCGCCCCGGG
>JBAIXJ010000107.1:0-5458 GCA_037916645.1 Opitutales bacterium
TAAACGACCCTCCCGCCCGAGGCGAGGATTCTCCGCGGCCCGCCCCCGCCCGCCCGAATTCCCCTTGGGGACGCGACGCCCCCGTCACGTGCGTCTAATCTCGAGGCAACGCAGGATCCTGCGCCCGCGCCGCAGTCACGGTGCGCCCGGCGCCCGCTCCGCCTGCTGCAGCGCGGCAAAGGCCGCCCGGCCGCGATAGAGCGTCTCGAGCTGCTCCCGCCAGGCGGTGAAGATCTTGTAGGCCTGGTCCGGGCTGTCCGCCGGCACGCCGCGCGCCGCGGCATCCATGGCCGCCGCACAGTCGAGAAAAAGCGGGGCCGCCAGCTGCCGGGGATCATCGAGCAGCGCGATCCATGGCGCCGCGGCCGGCGACTTGGGCGCCGGACCCGGCGGAACGGCCGGTGGCGCCGCTGCCGGCGTCGCTGCCGGTACGGTGATCACCGCACGGCGGCGATGCAGGAAATTCCGCCAACGCCCGACATCATCCGAATCCAGCGCCGCCAGGGCCCCGGGGGCGTCCGCGAGCACACCCTGGGCCTCCGCCGGCCAGCGCATCTCCGCCCACCGGGCCAGGTCCGCCAGCTGCCGGACGTGCCAATAGCCCGGCGGACTCGCCGCCACCGCCGCCCGCGCCGCGCCGATGACGGCGGAAGCGTCGCCCTCCAGGCGCAGGTAAACCATCGCCCGAACGACGTCGGTGAGCAGCCACGCCTTCGCCGCCCCGTCGGGCAGCGCGAGGATCGCGGGCACCACGGGCGCCACGTCGCATTGATTGATCGCGTAGTTCAGCACGCGGCCGAGGGCTCCGGCGCGGAAGCCCTCGTCGGGGATCTCCGCGGCATAGGTCAGCGCCCAGTCCGGATGGTCAGCCGCCAGGGAGGCCTCGACCGCCTGCCGGCCCGCGGACGAACGCTCAAGCCCGTCGCCCACACCCTTGAGCGCGGTCACGGTGACCTTGACGTCGTTCGCGGCCGCGGCGGTCGCGAGATGCGACCAGGCGGCGTCACACCAGAAGGGATCCTTGACGCCTTCGCACACCGCCACGGCGGCGCCGGGGTTGTCCCCGTCGGCGAGCGCGACCGCCAGCAGGTGGTCGGTGAAATCCGTCGAATCGGCGTCCGGCACCCGCCGGGTGTCGGCGGCGGCCGCCGCCCGAAAGGCGGTGCGCGCCGCCTCGAGATCGCCCGTGCGCAGGATCGCCGTGGCGAGCGCGCGCCGGGCCCGGGTGCGGACATCGTTGCGGGAAACCGGGTAGATGAGCGCTTCGGCGCCCTTGCGGTCGCCCGCCGCCACCCGGGCCGACACGAGTGCGTCAAGGCCCAGCCCTTCGGCCAGCGGGTACGCCGCGCTCCACTGCTGCGCGAGGGCCGGCAACCCGCCCGCCACCGCCGCCTCGATCAGCTTGGTGCAGTCCTCCTCGGGCGGGATCTGCGGATCGGTCATCGTCAGCCAGAAGTCCTCCGCCGCGCCGGTCATGTCCCCCCGCGCCAGCCGCAACAGGGCCAGCTTCTGGTGCGTCGATTGGCGCGTGTAGTCGGCGGACAGGCGGTCGATCCGGAGCCCCGCCCAACCGGTGGCGCCCGCCTGGGCGACAGCCAGATCGGCCGTCGCGTCGTCGAAGTCCTGCCAGTCGCCGCATTCCCGGATGAACTTCTCGGCTTCCGCCAGCCGGCCCGCCTCCGCGAGCGCCTGCGCCTCGATCAGGCCGACCTTGCTCCTCTCCTCGAAGCCGAAGAGCCGGTGTTCGGAAAGCGTGCGCACCGCAGCGGCCCGCCCCGACAACGGCCACGCCTGCATCACCGAAATCCATCCCCCGTCCACCAGCCAATGTCCGCTGAGGGACGCCGCTCCGGTCTGCATCGCGGAGTCGTAGCGCGCCAGCAGGGCGCAGGCCCGCCGGAACTCGCCGGCATGGGCGAAACACTCCGCGGCGCGGGCGGCCATGGCCGCCGCATTGGGCCCGGCGCCCAAGTCCAGCGCCTCCGCCGCCGAGAGCCGGTAGAACCTGTCGCCCCAGATCCAGGTGCTGCCTTCAAAATCGTTCCGGATAGCCGCCTCGTCCAGGGCCTCCGCTCGCAACTGCCGCTCGAACGGGTACTCGCCGGCCGCCGCCGCGGCCTGGGCGGCATCGAGGAGTTTCGAAACCTGGTCCTTGGGCGCCACGTCCTTCAGCTTGGCCTCGACCCAGGGGTGCAGGACGGCCCGCGTCTCCGCCGGAGTGGTCGCGCGCTCGTACAGGTCATCGATCCAGCCGGCGCGCTCGGCGGGGTCGGTCGCGGCGTTCATGGTCTCCAGGTCGCCCTGCCATTCCTCGGCGACCGCCTTCGCCGTGCCGCCCTCCTCCTCCTGGGCGGCGACGGCGATCGTGGCGTTCGTCACGGCGCCGCCATCCTTGATGGCATCGATCGCCGCATTGGCCGCGTCGAACTGGCCTTCGCGCGCCTCGGCCTCCGCCAGCTTTACCAGGAGGTCGTCCTTCGGATCGTCCGGCAGCTTGGCCTCGAGAATCTCCGGCGCCAACTTGGCGGGATCGCCCCGCTCGAGCGCCGCGCCCAGCGACGCGGCCGCGCGATTCGCCGCCGCCGTCGCGCGATCGCCCTTGTCGGGGATCAACTCCAGCAGGGCGTCGCTCGTCGCGCTGTCGCCGTGGGCGAAGAAGGTGGTGGCCAGATCCGCAAAGTCGACCCGCCCGTCGGCCGTGGGATGGGCGCGGGCGAAGGCCATCAGGCGCTGCGCGTCGGCCGCGGCGAGGGTCTGGCGGGCGAGGCCGGCCCCGGCCTCCAACTCGGCGCGGGCGAACGTGTCCCGCGCCTCCTCGGGAACCTTTTCGAACAACGGGACCGCATCGGACTGCGCCGCCTCCAGCGCCGCCGCATCCCGCGCGAGGATGGCGCGGTGCACCAGCTGGCGGAACTGCGCCGCCGGCTGTTCCCACACGCCCCGCTGCTCGTTCACCGCCGCCAGAAAAGCCACCGCGGCCTGCCGCCGCGCCGATGCGGCACCCTCCCCATCGCCGGCCGCCGCCAGGCGCTCCTGCGCCGCGAGCACCCCGAACCTCGCCGCCGCGGTGGACGCCGCCGCCAGGAGCGGGCCCATCGCCTCCCGCAAGGCCGCGGCCGCCGGTCCCGTCCGTTCGGCCGGGAAGCGCTCCGCGAGCCGTGCGAGCGCGTCGGCCTGGAGGTCGGGGAAGGACAGCTGCGCGGCCAGGTCACGCGCCCCGGCCACGTCGTGGGCGTCCATGCGCTCGGTCACCTGCGCAGCGATCATGCCCTCGATCTCGCCCGCAAGCACGGAGCGCAGGGGTTCGTTGGGAAAATCCTGCATCTGCTCGACCTGCTCGCGCGCCTTGCGCCAGTCGCCGGCCGCGAGGTAGGCATGCCCTATGCGGTTGGCGAGGAGGCTGCCGCTGAGGGAACGGTCGCCGAGCGTCCGCGCCGCCTGGTCGGTCTGCGCCCAGACCGCGGCCGCCTCGGCGCTCCGGCCGGCTTTCGTGTAGGCGTCGGCCAGATCGGCCAGCGTCGGCGCCAGGGAACTCGAGTGCGGATCGATCAGCCGGCAGGTGCTCAACGCCTCGTCCAGCTGGCCGCGCTGGATCTGCGCCTCCGCGACGGCCCCGTAGGCGAACGAGCGCTGGGAGAACCGCCCTTCCTGGACCCGGCCCGCGGCCGCCAGGGCCTCGCGGTCGCGTCCATGCTGGGCGAGGACACCCGCGAGTTGGGCGGCCGAGTTCGCCGCGAGATCGTACCCCGATTTCGGGTCCTGCATCGCCAGCAACTGCTCCGCCACCCGGATCGTGCCGTCGGGGGAACCGTGTTCGCCCTGCAGATGGCCGGCGTAGTCCAGGGCGGCCACGGCATTGAACCGCCCGCGCCCGCCCGCCCCGACCGGCAGGCGGAACGCCAGGTCGGTGAGGCTGGCGAGCACCTGCGCGTTCCGGTGGTCCGCGGCCGCCAGCAGCCGGTCGATCTCCGCCCGCACCGCGGTGGCGTTGGGCGCGGCCGGCGCGACGGCGAGAAAGGCCTCCAGCCAGCCGGCGGCGCGCAGCTCCCGCCCGGGGAGCCTGGCCTCTGCGAGCCCCAGGTTGTACAACGGCGCCGGGGCCGCCGGGTCCGAGCGGCGCGCGTTTGCGAAATGTTCCGCGGCCGCATCCCATTGTCCCGCCCGGGCGGCGTCCAGCCCCGCCTGCAGCTCCACCTGGGTTGCGAGGGGGAGGTCGGCGGCGCCGGCGGGGGGCGCGAGAACGGCCGCGCCAGCGAGAAGGACGGCGATCTGACCAACGCGGGCCACCATGCCGCGCCTAGTTGTGGGGCCCATCCGGATGGTCCGTTTTCAAGGGATTCGGTACGGCGGGCTGCACCGGTGGCGCCGGAGCCCGCGCGGGGACATTCGTGGGCAGCTTCGCGGTCATCTCGATGAGCCCCTGCAACATCATGTCTTCCTCCTGCTGCGCCGCGGCCCCGGGGAACAGGAAATCAATATCCGAATCCTGGGGCTGCTTGTCCGGCGGCAGCGGCGCGTGGTCGAGCGGATTGACCAGCTTCGGCTGGTTGGCCGGACGCTGCGGCCCCGGCCAGCGGCTGGGCGGCGGCGGGGGAAACAGCAGTTCAATATCCTGCGGCAGCGGCGTGACCAGGCGCGGATCGGGTGGCGGCGCCAGGCGCAGATCGCTCACGAAGCGGCGCCCGGGTCCGGGGGCGGGCGTGCCCAGCACCGCCGGGTTCGGCGCGGTCCGCACGGTGCCGCGCAGGTCAACCACGCTGGAATCTGTCCAGGCGTCCATCGCGGCGGCCTGGTCCCCGGTCGCCAGGGCCAGGCCGGACGCGGGCGCATTTCCTCCGGCCGGGGCACGGCCGACCGCCTCGCGCAGCTGGCCCAGCGCGGCCGTGGCCGCCGCATGATCGGCGCGCTGGAATTCCGCGTCGGCGCGAAGCTGTTGCTGCGCCTGGTTGAGCGACTCGAGATTCTGATGGTACAGCGGCGTGTTGGGCTCCAGTTTGAGCGCCCGCTCATACGCCTTGCGCGCCTCGTCGAATTTGCCCTGGCGGACCAGCGCGACCCCGAGGGCGTTCCAGGTCTCGCCCTGGTCGTCCCGGATGCCCAGGGCCTCGCGCAGGCGGGGCTCGGCCTCGGCCGGCGAGCCCGCGTTGACGAGCGCAAAGCCCTGGTGGACGCGCAGGTCGTACATCAGGACGCGCCAGCGGCTCCTCTTCAGCCCGGCCGAGCGGGCCTTTTCGTAGTATTGTTCGGCCGCCCCGTAATCGCCGCGGAACAGGTAGCTCATCCCCAGATACTCGAGGCCGACCTTGTCGCCGGGATAGAGCCGCAGCATCTCGCGCGCCGCGGCCTCCAAGGCGTCGGCATCGTTGCCGTCGATCGCCCGGTTGGCGTTGTCATAGCTGCTGTTGTAGCCGCGCGCCCGCGCAGCCTCGGCGGCGTCGCGCCGGGCCTCCGCCCGTTC
>JBAIXJ010000108.1:0-2995 GCA_037916645.1 Opitutales bacterium
TCAGGCGGGCGGCTACGACGGACAGTTCTACGCGCAGATCGCCTACGATCCGACCCTGACCTCGGCGGAACTCAAGACCACCATCGACGATCTTGCCTATCGCGGGCGGCGGATCCTGATGCCGGCCGTGGCCTGGGTCCTCAGCGCCGGCCGCCCGGGCCTCATCATGCAGGTCTACTCGATGTTCAACATCGCCTGCTGGTTCGCCCTGGCCGCCCTGCTCTGGCGCATCCTGGCAGTGGACGACGCCCGCCGTTTTGTCGCCTGGCTCGGCCTGGTCTTCTCCGCCGGCGCGGTCAGCAGCGTGCGGCTGGCGCTGACCGACCTGCCCGCGCTCGTCCCGCTGGCGGTGGCGGTGTGGGCCGCCGAACGATCGCGTCCGCGCCCGGCCGTCGCCTGGCTCGCGGCCGCCGCGCTCACCCGGGAAACGTCGCTCGCAGCGTGGCCCGGGCTCTGGTCGGGAACGTGGCGTTCACCCGCCGACGTGGGCCGGAATCTCCTCCGCGGCCTGCTGGCCGCGGCGCCGCTGCTCGCGTGGCTCGCCTACATCCGCTGGAAGATTGGACCCAACACCAGCGGCACCGGGAACCTCGACTGGCCGGTCACCGGCTTCATCGACAAATGGCACGACAGCGTCGTCGCCCTGTTTCACCCGGCGTTTCCCGCGCTGGCCTGGACGTCGCTGCTGGCGGTGGTCGGGCTCACCGCCCAGGCGCTGTTCATCGTCGTGCGTCCGCGGCCGGCGGATCCCTGGTGGCGCGTGGGGGTCGCCTTTGTGCTGCTGCTCGCCCTGCTCGGTACCCCGGTGTGGGAGGGCCTGCCCGGTGCCGCCCTGCGCGTGCTGCTTCCCCTCAACCTCGCCTGCAACGTGCTCGCGGTCCGGACGCGCGCGCCACTGGCATGGCTTCTGGCGTGCAACCTCTCGATCTTCGCCGGCGCGCTGACGCTTCGCGACGTGCCCCATGACCGCCGCGAACTGGCGGCCAACCGGGAGCACGGCGCGGCCTGCATCGTCCGGCTTGGATCCGGCTGGTATGGCCGGGAGGATAGCTCGCGCCATGTCTGGTCGTGGTCGGAGTCCGGCGGGCGCCTGATCCTCGATTGCTGGCCGCGCACCACGCCGGTCCGGATCCAGGCGACCCTCCACCTGCAGTGTCCGACGCCGGGCACGGTGACCGTGCTGCAGGGAGGCCAGATCATCTGGAGCGGCCCGGTCAGCCGCTCACTCACGACGGTCAGCCTGCCCGCCGTCGTCGCCGCCGGTGGCCACGCCGAGCTCGAGGTGGCGACCGACGCCAAGCCGGTGCGCGAGGCGGGCGGCACCGACGCCCGCCTCCTCGGCCTCGCCCTGTACGATCCCGCGGTGAATTTGTCCGCAGCCCCTTCCTCCCGTCCGTGAGCCTGCTCGTCGACTTCACCCACACCAGCCATACGCGGGCGCAGACCGGCATCCAGCGCCTCTGCCGGTCCCTGTACGCCGCGCTGCGCGACGGCCCCCATCACGTCCTGCCGGTCTGCCACGACCCCTATGAAGCCATCTGGCGGCCGCTGCGGCCGGCCGAGCGGCGCCGGCTGACGCCGCCGCAGGGCCCGCTCGCGGAGGCCCGCGGCGCCCGCTGGCCGTGGTCGGCGCGCCTCGGCGGGCGCGTCCGCCGGTGGCTCGCCTCCCGGGACCCCGCCCGCCGCCCGCCGCCGCCCGAAGGCGACGCCCTGATCGAGCCCGAGATCTTTTCGCCGGCGGTTGCCCGCGCCCTGCCCGGACTGCTGGCGCGGATTTCCGGTCCGCGCGTCGCGCTGTTTCACGATGCGACCGCGCTGCGCCTGCCGGAGCTGTCGCCGCCCAAGACGGTCGCGCGCTACCCGGCGTACCTGCAGGAACTCCTGCTGTTCGACGGTGTGGCCGCGATCTCCGAGGATGCCGCCGCCACCCTGCGGGATTACTGGCAGTGGCTCGGCGTGGCCCGCCCGCCGCCGGTGCTCGGCCTGCCGCTCGGTCTCGACGCGCCCGTCCGATCGCCCTTCGGCTCCACGACGGCACCGGTGGCCGACCCGGTTGTGCTCAGCGTCGGGTCGCTCGAAGGCCGCAAGAATCACCTCGCGCTCCTCGACGCCTGCGAAACGCTGTGGAACCGCGGGCTCCGCTTCGAGCTGCGCCTCGTCGGCCTCGCGCATCCCCAGACCGGCCGCGCCGCCCTGGCCCGCGTCCGGGATCTCCAGGCGGCCGGCCGCTCCCTTCGTTTCGACGGCGCGGCGGCCGATGCCGACCTGCAGTCGGCGTATCGCACCTGTCGGTTCACGGTCTACCCCTCGCTCATGGAGGGTTTCGGTTTCCCGGTGCTGGAGAGCCTCAGCCACGGCCGGCCCTGCTTGTGCTCCGCCCGCGGGGCGGTGGGCGAGACGGCGCGCGGCGGCGGGTGCTACACGCTCGACCGCGTGGACGCGCCGTCGCTCGCGCACGCCATCGAACGCCTCCTGACCGATCCCGAGGCGCTGGAGGTGTTGGGCCGGGAGGCGCGGGAACGCACCTTCAAGCCCTGGTCCGCCTACGCGGCCGAACTCGCCGCGTGGATGGGCACGCTGGCGCGCCGCAGCGCACCAGCGTGAGTCTTGGGTCGTGGGTCATGGGTCTTGGTTTGAGCAGCCGGGCTGCGGGTCACCCAACCCAAGACCCAAAACTCAGAACCCAAAACCGTCAGGGCCGGTCGCGGCCCCGACGGGCTTGCTAACTCCCCGGCCCTGGGCCAACTTTTCCGCACCCATTCCATGGCGCTGACCCTCCTGACCCGGAACAAGAAAGCGATCCTCGAGCGCTGTCGCGACGACTACCAGACCTCGATGCGGCTCAAGTATGCGCCGTTCTATCATGCCATCGAGTCCCAGGACGGACCGCATATCCGGTTGCGGGGACGCGACATGATCATGCTGTCGAGCAACGATTACCTCGGCCTGGCCTTCCATCCGAAGGTGATCGAGGCCGGCCGCGCCGCGATCACGC
>JBAIXJ010000109.1:0-4834 GCA_037916645.1 Opitutales bacterium
TCGACCTCGCCGTAGCGCTTGGTCACGCCCCGCACCTCGATGATGGTGTGGTTCGATTCGGTCGCGGCGGTGTTGTCCAAGGCCGTCATGGCGGGAGTGATTTCCCGAAGGAAGCGAGGTTTGCCCCGGCGGCAAGCGCCGCCCCGCGCCCCGGACGTCATTAGTTCTGTTACTTCGCCGGGTTGGAAAGCTCACAACTGGCGGCGGCGAAGAGCGGACGCTGGCCCCGGCCGGCAATTCCTTCAAAATCCGCCTCGCCCCGGCCGTCGTCATCCCCCTCACCCCGAAGACGCCATGATCAGCACCGACACCGCCTGCGCCCACGTGGAAGAAGCAACCGAGGCCGAACTCCTGGCCCGCCTGGACGAAGTGATCGCGGAGTATCGGGAGGTTCCCGGCGCCCTGATCCCCGTGCTGCAGATCGCCCAGGGCCTTTTCGGCTACCTGCCGGAGGTCGCCCTCAAGCGGATCTGCGCGGGGTTGGGCAAATCCTATAGCGAGGTCGCCGGGGTGGTGGGATTCTACAGCTTCTTCTCCACGACGCCGCGCGGCCGCCACACGGTCCGGGTCTGCCTCGGCACGGCGTGCTACGTCCGCGGCGGCAAGCGGGTGCTCGAGACTTTCAAGCACACCCTCGGCGTCGACGTCGGCCAGACCACGCCCAACCGGCAGTTCACCCTCGAGGTTGCGCGCTGCCTCGGCGCCTGCGGCATCGCGCCGGCCTGCCTGGTCGACAATGCCGTCCACCAGAGCATCAAGCCAACCCACATCCCGGCCATCCTCCAGAAGTACGAGTAGCCGCCCGCGGCTTCCGGGTCGCCCCGCCCCCTCTTCCTCCATGCCCAACGTTACGAGCCTCCACGTGTGCGCCGGCGCCGGTTGTGTCGCGGCCGGATCGCTCACCCTCAGCGCGGCCCTCAAAGCGGCCCTGCAGCGGCGCGGCCTGGCGGAGGTGCGCGTCGTGGACACGGGCTGCCTGGGGCCCTGCGCGGGCGGCCCGGTGCTCATCTGCCAGCCGGAGGGCATCCTTTACCAGAAGGTCTGTCCGGCCGACGTGGACGAGATCATCGAACGCACGGTGCTCCGCGGCGAAGTGGTCGAGCGCCTGGTCTGGCGCAGGGCCGAGACCGGCGAGGCGCTCGTGCGGGTGCGGGACAACCCGTTCTTCAGCCGCCAGGTCAAGATCGCCCTGCGCAACTGCGGCGTCATCGATCCGCTCAACATCGACGAGTACATCGCCCACGGCGGCTATGACGCGCTCCGCAAGGCGCTGACCGCCATGACCCCCGACCAGGTGATCGACGAGGTCAAGGCCTCGGGCCTGCGGGGGCGCGGCGGCGCCGGCTTCCCCACGGGGTTGAAATGGGAGGTCTGCCGCCGGGCCAAGGGCGACCTGAAATTCGTCCTGTGCAACGGCGACGAGGGCGATCCCGGTGCGTTCATGGACCGCAGCCTGCTCGAGGGCGACCCGCACAGCGTGATCGAGGCGATGGCGATCGCCGGCTACGCCATCGGCAGCGCGCAGGGCTACGCCTACGTGCGGGCCGAGTATCCGCTGGCCGTCGAACGCCTGGGCATCGCGATCAAGCAGGCCCGCGAGCGCGGCTTCCTGGGCCGCAACATCCTCGGGACCGGCTTCGCGTTCGACATGGAGATCCGCATGGGCTCCGGCGCCTTCGTCTGCGGCGAGGAGACCGCGCTGATGACCTCGGTCGCGGGCAACCGCGGCGAGCCGCGGCCCCGCCCGCCGTTCCCCGCCCAGTCCGGACTGTGGGGCAAGCCGAGCCTGCTGAACAACGTCGAGACCTACGCCAACATCCCGATCATCCTGACCCGCGGCGCCGCGTGGTACGCCACCTTCGGCACCAAGAAATCGCGGGGCACGAAGGTCTTTGCCCTCGCCGGCACCGTGCGCAACACGGGCCTGGTCGAGATCCCCATCGGCACGCCGCTGGGCGACATCATCTACGAGCTGGGCGGCGGCATCCCCCACGGCAAGCGTTTCAAGGCGGCGCAGCTGGGCGGCCCGTCGGGCGGCTGCATCCCCCGGCAGCACCTCAACGTGCCGGTCGACTACGAGTCGCTCCAGGAACTCGGCGCGATCATGGGCTCCGGCGGCCTCATCGTGATGGATGAGGACACCTGCATGGTGGACATGGCCCGGTTCTTCCTCGATTTCGTGCAGAGCGAGTCCTGCGGCAAATGCCCGCCTTGCCGCATCGGCACCAAGCGGATGCTGGAGATCGTCACGCGCATCTGCGAGGGCCGCGGGGTCGAGGGCGACATCGAGCGGCTCGAGGAGCTCGGCCGGATCATCCGCGAGACCTCGCTCTGCGGCCTGGGCCAGACGGCGCCCAACCCCGTCCTCTCGACCATCCGCTATTTCCGCGCCGAGTACGAGGCGCACATCCGGGAAAAACGGTGCCCCGCCGGCGTCTGCTCAAGTTTGGTGCGGGCTCCCTGCCAGAGCGCCTGCCCGGCCAACGTCGACGTGCCGGGCTTCATCGCGCTGGTGAGCCAGAAGCGCATCGCCGAGGCGCTGCGCCTGCACCGCGAGCGCAATCCCTTCGCCGCCGTCTGCGCCCGGGTGTGCTTCCACACCTGCGAGGACAAGTGCCGCCGGGGCCTGGTGGACGAGGCGCTCTCCATCCGCGGGGTCAAACGCTACATGGTCGACGAGGAAGTCACGATGCAGCACCCGGAGGTGCATCCGAACGAGACCAACGCGAAGCGCAGGATTGCCATCATCGGCGCCGGCCCGGCCGGCCTGTCGTGCGCCTACTTCCTCGCCCGCCTCGGCTACCGGCCGCAGGTGTTCGAGGGCGAGTCCCGTCCGGGTGGCATGCCGGTGCAGACCATTCCCGCCTACCGCCTGCCGCGCGAGATCCTCTCGCTCGAGGTGCGCATGATCGAACGCATGGGCGTCGCGATCGAGACCAACCGCCGGTTGGGGCGCGATTTCAGCCTGAAGGACCTGCGCGACCAGGGCTTCGAGGTGGTCTTCCTCGGCGTGGGCGCGCCCGCCGGCCTCCGCCTCGGCGTCCCGGGCGAGGACCTCGCGGGGGTCGACGACGCCATCCGCTTCCTGCGGGAATACAACATCCGCGGCTCCGCCCCCATCGGCCACGAGGTCGTCGTGATCGGCGGCGGCAACGCCGCGATCGACACCGCCCGCTGCGCGGTGCGCCTCGGCGCGGAGACCGTCACCGTGGTGTACCGGCGGACGCGCGACGAGATGCCGGCCTACGCCGAGGAAATCGAGGAGGCCGAGCACGAGGGCGTGACGATCAAGGTCCTGACGGCGCCGGTGGAGTTGGTGGGCGAGGCCGGGCACGTGACCGGCGTCAAGTGCCAGACCATGACCCTCGGCGAGTTCGATCGCAGCGGCCGCCGCCGGCCCCAAGCCGCCAGCGGGGAGAACTTCGTGATTCCGGCCGACCAGGTGATCACGGCCATCGGCCAGAAACTCGAGCCGCACGAGATTCTCGACGGCCAGGCGGTGACCCTCACGCCGGAGGGCTTCATCGCCGCCGACCCGCACACCGGGCGGACCTCGCTGGACTGGCTCTACAGCGGGGGTGACGCCGTCCTCGGGCCGGCTTCCGTGGTCGAGGCGGTCGCCGGCGGCGAGCGCGCGGCCGTGGCCATCGACGCCCAGCTGACCGGCGCCGAGCACGCGTTCTGGCGCCGGGACAAGGCGTGCGCCGTGCCCTTCGACCCGAACGCCGATCCGGCGAAGTATCCGCGCGCCCGCATGGTGCTCCTGCCCGTCGAGCGCCGCCGGAACAATTTCAACGAGGTCGAGCAACCATGGACCGAGGCCGTCGCCATCTGCGAGGCGAAGCGCTGCCTGCGCTGCGACTTCCGCGAGGAGCCAAGTTGAGCCGAGGGGGACCGCGATGCCAAAGCTGACCATAGACAACAACGTCGTCGAGGTGCCGCCGGGCACGTCCATCCTGAACGCCGCCCGCCAGGTCGGGATCCGCATCCCGTCGCTGTGCTACCTCGAGGGGGTGCACGTCATGGGCGGGTGCCGGGTGTGCGTGGTGGAGGTCGAGGGCGCGCGGGCGCTGCAGCCCTCCTGTTCCACGCCGGTCGCCGACGGCATGGTCGTGCGCACCAACAATCCGCGCGTCCGCGCCTCGCGCCGCACCGTCGTGGAGCTCCTGCTGTCCGACCACGACGGCGAGTGCCAGGTCTGCGCGCGCTCCGGGGACTGCGAGTTCCAGGCCGTGGCCCGCGACCTCGACGTCCGCGACATCCATTTCACCGGCGCCAAGCACCGGCGGCTGGTCGACACCAGCACGCCCGCCCTCGATCGCGATTCCGGCAAGTGCATCATGTGCCGCCGCTGCATCACCGTGTGCAGCGAGATCCAGGCGACCCGGGCGCTGTGGGCCCAGGACCGCGGATTCGAGAGCGTGGCGGCGCCGGCGTTCGGCCACCCGCTCGACAGCGTGGCCTGCGTGCAATGCGGGCAGTGCGCCGCGGTCTGTCCGACCGCCGCGATCACCGAGAAGGACCACATCAACCGCGTGTGGGCGGCGCTGAGCGACAAGACGAAGCACGTCGTGGTGCAGACCGCCCCGGCGATCCGCGCCGGCCTGGGCGAATGCTTCAACCTGCCGCCGGGCACGCTGGTCACCGGCAAGATGGTCGCGGCGCTGCGGCGCCTCGGCTTCCACGCCGTGTTCGACACCAACTTCACCGCCGATCTGACGATCGTCGAGGAGGGCACGGAGCTGCTCACGCGCCTCCGCCGGGCGCTGGTCGAGAAACAGCCGGTGCCCCTGCCCCAGTTCACGAGCTGCTGCCCCGGCTGGATCAAGTTCGC
>JBAIXJ010000110.1:0-1552 GCA_037916645.1 Opitutales bacterium
GGGCGTGCGGATCGGTGCGGGCGGCCACGACCATCCCGAGTTCCCGGCAGCCGCGCACGAGGTCGCCGAACGGGTCGCGGTCGCCCAGCCACGCGCTGCGGTGGTGGAGCGGCACCTGCGTCGGGTAATAGGCCACGCAGCCGCCGGCGCTCAGGCACGCGGCGTCTGCCCGCACCCGCTTGAAGTAGTCGAGCCAGAACGCAGGATCGAATTTGCCGGGATCGTCCTCCACGAGCGTGAGCTGCGCCCAACGCATCGGCCGGTCGACCCACGCGGGCGCGGGAGCCACCGCCCCGGCCGGCGATCCCTCCGCGGCTCCGCCCGGGGCGCCGGGCAGGACGTCGGCCAGGGTCAGCATCGCCCCCGCCTGCGCGGCGGTGCGCAGAAAATCGCGACGCGTGATCGGAGGCGGAGCGGACATCGAGGGCAGGGCGACCCGACGCTAGGAGGCAGCCATCAACATGGAAGGTCGGGAGCCGCAGGCGATGCGAATCTGCGCGGCCTGCGGGCCAATTCCGACCTGGCCATCGGATTTTGCATTTCGCCCGATTGCCAAATTGGGAATTGCGCTTTATTCTGTACCCGCAGGCGGCTGAATCACTCCCGATGAGTTCAGGATCGCCAGGGGGCCGGAAGGCCAAAACCGCAACCCACACGCCAGGCCCGGGCTTGCATGACCCCGGCGCCGCCGCGCGGCCCCTCCTGGGCGAGGCGATCCGGCGGTTGGTCGACGCCAACGTCGTGGGCATTGCGATCGCGGACGCCGCGGGCGGCATCCTGGAGGCCAACGACTACTATCTCGGGCTGATCGGCTACACGCGGGAGGAACTGGCGGCGGGGAAGATCAACTGGCGGGCCATGACCCCGCCCGAGTGGCTGCACGCGGACGAGCGGGCCATCCGCGAACTGGCCGAGCGCGGCGTCTGCAGCCCGTACGAGAAGGAATACCTGCGGCGCGACGGCGCCCGGGTGCCCGTCCTGCTGGCCGACGCGCGCCTCGCGGGAGAAAGGGACAAGCTCGCGGCGTTTGTGCTCGACCGCACCGCCCAAAAAAAGGCGGAGGCGGCGTGGCACGCCAACGAGGAGCGCTACCGCTCGCTGTTCGAGAACATGCTGAACGGGCTGGCCTATTGCCGGATGATCTTCGACCGGGACCGGCCGGTGGATTTTGTCTATCTCGCCGTCAACGACGCTTTTTCGCGGCTGACCGGATTGAAGGACGTGGTGGGCCGGCGCGTCTCGGAGGTCATTCCGGGGATCCGGGCGGCGGATCCGCTCCTGTTCGAGACCTACGGGCGGGTCGCCCGGACCGGAAGGCCCGAGGTGTTCGAAACCTTCGTGGAAGCGCTGCAGAACTGGTTCTTCATTTCGGTCTACAGCCCGGCGCCCGACCACTTTGTCGCCATCTTCGATGCCATCACCGAGCGCAAGCAGGCGGAGCAGAAGCTGCGCCTGTTCCGCGAGCTGATCGAGCGCTCGGGCGACGCGATCGAGGTGGTCGATCCCGCGACGGCCCGGTTCCTGGACGTCAATGAAACGGCGTGCCGGATCC
>JBAIXJ010000111.1:0-1856 GCA_037916645.1 Opitutales bacterium
GTCCGCTGGCTCACCGAGAACGCCATGACGCCGTAAAGGCCGACGGACGCCAGCACGACCGCCACGAGGCCGAAAATGGAGAACAGGGAGGCGATGATGCGATTCTGCGCGAGGATTTCATCCAGCATCCGCTGGGGCGTGCCCACAAAATAGAGCGGCAGGTTGGGGTCGAGGCGGGCCAGCTCCTTGCGCAAGGGCTCGGCGAGGCGATCCGGGCTGCCGCCGCGCGGCCGCAGCAACACCGTGGTGAACGTGGGCGGCACGCTCGCCATCGGCACGAAGAAGCCGGCGTCGTCGTGCTGCGTGTCAAAGGGTCCCTGCATCAGCGTGTCGGGCGCCACGCCGATGACGGTGCGCCAAGGCTCGGGATTGGTCGGATTGTAGAGACGGACCTGCCGGCCGAGCGCCGACTCGTGGCCAAAATGCTTCCGGGCAAAGGTGGCGCTGACGATCGCGACCGGTTGGCGCTGGTCGTTGTCGTTCTCGTTGAAATCGCGGCCCTCCAGCAGCCGGAGGCCCAGCGCGGGGAAATAGCCCTCGGAGACGGCCTCGGTGGTGCCGGTGGGGCGATCGCGCTCGTCCTTGTACGTCACGCCATTGATCTCGTATGGCTGCGGCCCGGTGATGCTGAAGGTCATCCGGAGGCGTGAGGTGAGCGCGGCGGCGGCGATCTCGGGGTTGGCGCGCAATTGCCGCAGCAGGCTCTGGAAGAAGGCGAACCGGGACTGCGGAGTGGGGTAGTCGCCCTCGAAAAGGGCCATGCGCGCGGAGAGCACCGAGGCCGTGTCGTAGCCGTAGCTGACCCGCTGCTGGTTGACGACGGAACGGACCATCAGGATCGACAGGACCAGCAGCGTGCAGGTCATGGCGATCTGGCCAATCACCAGCACCCGGGTGAGATTGGTGACGAGGCGGCTGGTATTGCCCCGGCCGGCCTCCTTGAGCACCTCCGCGGTTTTGGCCTTCGAGGCGAGGAGCGCCGGCAGGAGGCCCGAGACGATTGCCGCCAAGACCGTCGCGACGACCGTGAAGGCGAGGACGCGGGCGTCGATCCGAAAGTGGATCCAGACGGGCAGCGGGAAGGTCAGGCTGTTGAGGCTCCGCCAGAGATAGTCGACCGCCCAGCGCGCGATGGTGACGCCCGCCACGGCGCCCAGCCCGGCGAGGAGGAGACTCTCGGTGAGCATCTGGCGCACCAGTCGCAGGCGCGAAGCCCCCAGGGCTCCGCGAATGGACAGCTCCTTCGCCCGCAGCGTGGCCCGGGCGAGCTGCATGTTCATGACGTTGACGCAGGCGATGATGAGGACCACCACGACCGCCCCCAGCATGACGAAGAGAAGC
The DNA here is from genome assembly GCA_037916645.1 of Opitutales bacterium. GTDB lineage: Bacteria > Verrucomicrobiota > Verrucomicrobiia > Opitutales > Opitutaceae > Fen-1467. The sequence continues at coordinate 1,342 of JBAIXJ010000111.1, forward strand.
TGCCGCGCCTGCTGGCCGATGAAGGCGGTGACGAACGGCTCAATCAATGACTCCGTGAACGTGCGGTTCGTCTTGGGGTATTCGAGGGCCAGGCGCTTGGCCAGGGCGGTGAACTCCGCGGTGGCCTGGTCCAGCGTGGTCCGGGGCGCCAGGCGCCCGAACACCGCCGGATTGATCGCCTGCGGGTCGCCGCGCAACGCGGGGGGGAATTCGTTGAAGACCGGAATCCACAACTGCTCGTTGGTGGGAAACTGGAATCCGGGCGGCATGACGCCAACGATCGTCGCCGTGCGGCCGTTCATGCGCACGGTCTTGCCGATGACGCCGGGATCCGCGTTGAAGTCGCGCTCCCAGATGGCGTGGCTGATGATCGTCACCCGGAGCGCGCCGGGCTTGTTGTCCTCCGCCGTGAAATCACGGCCCATGATCGGGGCCACCCGAAGCAGCCGGAAGAAGTTGTCGGTCACGTAGGCGCCGGTGTACCGCAAGGCATTGCCGTTGATCGTGACGTTGAC
>JBAIXJ010000112.1:0-9453 GCA_037916645.1 Opitutales bacterium
GCCGTGCCGGTGAAATAGCCGGCGGGCAGCCGGCCGGCGGCCTTCAGGCGGATCTTGTCGAGCATGCGGCCGAAATAGACGATGCCGCCGATTTTCTCATAGTCGCTGCGCAGACCGGGGACTTTCATGGCAGCACGGTGATCAGGGCAAGGGCCCCGCCCGTCGAGACAATTTCCCGCGGCGCGCGGGCCGGCGAGCGGCCCGCCTCACGCAAAGACGCCCAGCCGCAAAGGGCGAAAACGTTCGACCTTCACGGGAGCAAACGGAAACAAGCGAGGGAGCACGGAACAGAACGGTTGGTTCCTCCCACCGACTGGTCCCCCTGCCTCGGCGCTCCCGGTGAAAGACACTATCGGTGCCCATCCGAGCCAGCCAGCCAAAGCCCGGAGAGCGACGGCCGGTGATCCGCGGAGAAGACAAGCCTCTGCGCCTCTCCCGCCCAGGCGGCGGACGGATGGCGGAAATCGCCCGCACCTGTCGGCCGTAGTCCCCCTCCGCGGGACGAAGGCCGAAGCGGGCTTCCTACAGTGGTGTAGAAGGTCGCGCCGTTCGGTGCCCAACTCCTCCGTTCCCTTCGTTGCCTTCTGTTCAAACAGAACGGCGTCCGACATCCGTCGCCGCCCGGCCGCCCTTTGCTTCCTCTGCGGCCTTGGTATGAGAAATAGAATCCGGCGCGCCCGGCGGTCGCGCCCTACCCCGCTCGATATTCCCCGTTCCTACCGCGCCGGGCCCCAGCGGCGGGTGAACGGATAGTAGATGAACAGCGGCCGGCCGACGACGTCCTTCTCCGGCACGAAGCCCCAGTAGCGGCCGTCCTCGCTGTTGCCGGAGTTGTCGCCGAGCGCGAAGTACGAGCGCGCCGGCACGGTCAGCGATTCGCCCTTGAACAGGTAGTTGCCGCCGTAGCGCGGATCCGTCGGCGTGTTGAAGTACCCGCGGTACGAGCCCTGCCGCCGCGCGTTGAGGTCGAAGGCCTCCGCCCCGGCGATCGGCCGGCCGTTGCGGTAGAGGGCCGGCTCGTGGATCTCGATCTTGTCCCCCGGCGTGCCCACCAGGCGCTTGATGTAGTACTGGTCCATGCCGATGCCCGCGATTTGGCGCGTGCGGAAGACAAAGCCGTCGCCGACCTTGGGCCGGACGAAATGGTAGCTCAGGCGGTCGACAAAGAGCTGGTCGCCGGTGAGGACGTCGAACCGCATGATCGGCTCCCCCGCCCGGACCTTGCGCCCGGTCCGGATCAGGAAGGCGGAGCTCGCCCGGCCGGCGCCGTCCTGGTTCAGGATCTCGGTCCGCTCGACGCTCCCGACGCTCTGTACGGTCTCCAGAAACTGGGCGAAGCCCTTGTTGCCGCCGAAGAACGTCTCCTGGAACAGGCGGTCGAAGTCCTTGAAGTCGTAGGGCACGCGCACGGAGGTCGCGGCGCCGCCGACGAAGAACGTGTACTCCAGCACCTTGGTCGGGACCACGAGCCACTTCGTGCCATTGCGGACCGTGAAGGCCAGGCGGCCGTCGGCGAAGAACCGGGCCGACACCTCGCCGTCGGCCGGCGCGACCATCGTGCGCCGCTGCGCCCCGAACGCGACGAAGCGGAAGATCTGCTCCGCCAGGCCGGGCGCGCCCTTGCCGGGCGCAAAGTTCTCGCCCGTGAGGCCGTAGTAGGTCGGCCACATCGAGTTGGTCGGGATTTTGAACGGCTGGAGGAAGTAGGTGCGGATCCCCAGCACGATGATCGCCGCCACGAGGAAGAACTCGACGTTCTCCACCAGCGCCGACTTCGGGTAGAAGGTGCCGCCGACCTGGCGCAGCACGCCCTCGAGCGACTCGATCCCGAGCTTCAGCTTGCTCGCGTCGGCGCGCTGCTTGAGCTGGAGGCGAAGGTCGGCGCTTTTCTCGCGCAGCTCCTGGCGCTGCGCATCGGTGAGCTGGTCGCGTCGGTAGTGAAAGATCTTGTCGGCCAACTGCAGCCAGTTGCCGGCGTTCTCGCGCATCTTGCGCTCGTTGGATTGGAAGAGGCCAAACACGGGGGGAACAGATCTAGGATAATGGGCTGGGCGCAGCCGGCCTTCGTCCCGCGCTGGCGGGACTGCGGCCCGGCGAGCAAGCCTGCGCCCCTGCGAGGGTGTCAACGGTTTTCGGAGGCCGCACGTCCATTTCAAGGCGGGCGCTAGTTGTTCTTCAGCACCTGGATGAACGCGTCGGGCGGGATCGAGACCTTGCCGACCTGCTTCATCTTCTTCTTTCCCTCGCGTTGCTTTTCGAGGAGCTTCCGCTTCCGGGTGATGTCGCCGCCGTAGCATTTCGCGGTCACGTCCTTCCGCATCGCGCGGACGTCGTCGCGCGCGACGATCTTGCCGCCGATGGCCGCCTGGATCGCGACCTTGAACATCTGCGGCGGGATGATGTCGGCCAGCTTCTCGCACAGCTCGCGGCCCTTCGCCTCGGCCTTGGTGCGGTGCACGATGCTGGAGAACGCGTCGACCGGCTCGCCGTTGATCAGGATGTCGAGCTTCACCAGGTCGGCGGCGCGGTAGTCGCCCAGCTCGTAGTCCATCGAGCCATAGCCGTGCGTGACACTTTTCAGCCGGTCGTTGAAGTCGACCAGGATCTCGTTCAGCGGCAGGGTGCAGGTCAGCATCACGCGGTTCGCGTCCAGGGTGTCGGTGTGATCGCACACGCCCCGCTTCTCCATGATCAGCGTGAGCAGGTCGCCGAGGCTGGCGTTGGGGATGTGGATGGCGGCGCGGATCGTGGGCTCGAGGATCTCCGCGATCGCGGGCACCTCGGGCAGGTGGACGGGGTTGTCGACCTCGATCATCTCGCCGGACGTCTTCTTCACCCGGTAGACGACGCTCGGATAGGTGGAGATGATCTCGACGCCGAACTCGCGCCGGATGCGCTCCTGCACGATCTCCATGTGGAGCAGCCCGAGGAAGCCGCAGCGGAAGCCGAAGCCCAGCGCAACCGAGGTCTCCTGCTGGTAGACGAACGCGGAATCGTTGAGCCGCAGGCGCCCGATCGCGGCCTTGAGGTGCTCGTAGTCCGAGGTGTCCAGCGGGTAGAGCCCGCAGAACACCATCGGGCGGACCTCCTTGTAGCCGGGCAGCATCTCCGCCGCCGGCTTTTGCGCCAGCGTGATCGTGTCGCCCGTCTTGATGTCGCCGACCTCCTTGATGTTGCTCACGACGTAGCCGACGTCGCCGGCGCCGAGCTCGTCGGCCTTCACCATCGCGGGATGGAAGGTACCGACCTCCTTCACCTCCGACTTCAGGCCGGAGCTCATCAGCAGCATCGTGTCGCCGGGCTTGATGCTGCCCGAGAAGACGCGCACATAGGCGATCACGCCGCGGTACGAGTCGTAGAGGGAGTCGAACACGAGGATGCGCGTCGCCGGGTAGGCGGCCCACCGGGGCCCCGGGAACCGGGTCACCGTGGCCTCGAGGATGTCGAGGATCCCGATGCCCATCTTGCCGCTCGCGAGGATGGCCTCCTCCGCCGGGATGGTGAGGATGTCCTCGAGCTGGCGGGTGCAGAGCTCGAGGTTGGCGCTCGGCAGGTCGATCTTGTTGATGACGGGGACGACGCGGAGCCCCTGCTGGACGGCGAGGTGGGCATTGGCCACCGTCTGCGCCTCGACCCCCTGCGCGGCGTCCACCAGCAGGAGCGCGCCTTCGCAGGCGGCGAGGCTGCGCGAAACCTCGTAGGAGAAGTCGACGTGTCCGGGGGTGTCGATGAGGTTGAGCTGGTAGACGCGGCCGTCCTTCGCCGCGTAGTGCATCGTCACCGGGTGGCTTTTGATCGTGATGCCGCGCTCGCGCTCGAGGTCCATCGAGTCGAGCAGCTGGTCCTTCATCTCGCGCTGGGTGACGGTGTGGGTGTGCTCGAGCAGCCGGTCGGACAGCGTCGTCTTGCCGTGATCGACGTGGGCGATGATGCAGAAATTGCGTTTGAGGGAGACGTCCATGCGCGGGGGACCGGCCGGTCCCGCCGCCGGCCGACCGGGGCGGGAGAAACGAGCCAATCTGGGGCTGGCTTCCGCCGCTTTCAAGCGGCGAAATCGGCGAACTCCGCGAAGCTGCGCACAGGCCAGTCGCGGTTCGTGCGCCGCGCCAGGCCGGCGAGGACGCCGCCTGGGCCGAGCTCCCAGAACTGGGTCGCGCCGGCGGCGGCCGCGGCGCGCTGGCAGGCTTCCCACAGCACGGGGGAGACGATCTGCTTCACGAGCGCGGCGCGGATGTCGTCGGGCTCCGCGACCGGGCGGCCGGTCGTGTTGGTGATGACCGTGAGGCGGGGACGGGCGAAGGTCACCCCGGCGAGGTAGGCGGCGAACGCGGCGCGGGCCGGTTCCATGAGGCGGCTGTGGTAGGCGCCGGCGACGTTGAGCGGAATGACCTTGCGCATGCCGCGCTCGCGGGCCGCGGCCACGGCCGCGCCGACCTTCGCCTTGTCGCCGGAGACGACGATCTGGCCGGGGCAGTTCAGGTTGGCCATCTCGATGTCAAAATCGCGGCAGAGTTCCGCGACCTTCTCCGGCTCCTCCCCGATGATGCTGGCCATGGTGCCGCTCGTCTGCTCGCACGCCAGCTGCATCAGGCGGCCGCGCTCGGCCACGACCTTCAGGCCGGTCGCGAAGTCGAAGACGCCGGCGGCGGTGAGGGCGGTGATCTCGCCGAGGCTGAGGCCGAGGGCGACCGTCGCCTCCCCCAGCCGGCCCCGCTCCTGCAGCGCGGCGTGCGCCGCGAGGCCGTGCACGAACAGGGCGGGCTGGCAGACGCGGGTCTGCGTGAGCTCGGCCTCCGGCCCCTCGAAGCTGATCCGGGCGAGATCCCACCCGAGGACGCGGCTGGCCTCGTCGTACCGGGCGCGCGCGCCCGGCGAGTTTTGGTACAGCGACCGCCCCATGCCCACCTTCTGGGCACCCTGGCCGGCGAAGAGAAGTGCAAGCGACATAACGTGAAGGCGGCGGTTAAACCGTCGCCCCGGCCAAAAACCAAGCCTTAAAAGCGCTTGAGCTGGGGAAAGTACTTCCCGTCGTCGGCATTCGGCGGCGGGGCGACTGCCGGCGCCGCATTCGCCGGGGTCGCGGACGGCGGCGGGCTCGCGGCCGGGAGGGACGGCGGCGCGCTCGCGGGCGTGAGATCGATGATCACCGCCGGGGGCGGCGAAGCGAGGTCGGCCTTCATCGCCTCGAGGTAAGGATTCGCCGGACGCTCGGCCGGGGGTGTCGGGGGCGGCGGCGCGAATGGGACGAGCAACGTCGGCCCCGGCGCGCCCGCGGGCGCCGGCGTCCCGGCCTCCCCAAGGCCAAGCAGGCGCACGTCGCGCGGCGACATCCAGCGGCTGAGGAAACTCTCGAACGACCCCACGTCCCCCGTCGGACCGCGCGTCGCCTCCCGCTCCCGGAGGTTGCCGGCCGGCGCCGCCGGCGCGGGCTCCTGCGCGAGGTACAGCTTGAGCATGAAGGCGGGGTCCGACGCATCGAGCAGCGGCCGCTCCTCCCCGCGGAGGCGATCCGTGCCGGACCGGGCGCCGGGCTTCGGCTTGTCCTGCAGCGCCATTGCATCGAGCAGCCAGCTGGACGCGGCCGGCTTCTTCGTCCCGTCATCGCGCGCGGCGGTCGGCGCCGGCGGCGGCGGCGGGGAGTCCGGGGCCGGCGTGAACTTGGGCAGAGCCTCGCGGGCGCTCGCGCCCAGGTTGTTCAGTTCGGTGCTGTCGCTCCGTTTGATGGCCTTCAGGTCGCCCTTGACCTCGTCCAGCGACGGCGGGGCGTCGGCGCCGCGCAGGGCCCCTCCGGCGGCAAGGACCAAGCCGGCCGCGGCCAAGCCGCGCCACCCGCGGCGGGCGAAGGGTGTGCAAGCAGCCATGCGACTGTGGAGGGCGGCCGGCCGCCGGAATCCGGCCGAGCGGGCCCGCTACTTCGTGAAGATGCCCTTGAGGTTCATTTCCAGCGCCTGCGGATTGGGCGAGAACCGGAGGCCGTCGGCCTTGCTGATCTTGGCCGCCTTGATCATCTGGTAGAGATCGCGGTTGAACGACCGCGACCCATTCTCGTCCCCGACCTCGAGCAGGTGCTGGATCTTGTCGAACTGCCCCTCGAGGATGAGGTTGCGGACCGTCAGGTCGGCGACGAGGATTTCGAACGCGCAGTAGCGCCCGCCGCCTTCCAGCGCGGGAATCAGCTTCTGGCAGATGAACGCGCGCAGCGAACCGGCCACCTGGCGCCGCGCCTGCACGAGCTGTTCGGGCGGGAAGAACTCGAACAGGCGGGTGAGCGACTGCTGCACGGTGGCGGCGTGCATGGTGGAGAACACGAGGTGGCCCGTCTCGGCCGCGGAGATCGCGGTCTCGAACGTCTCCTTGTCGCGCATTTCGCCGATCAGAATGATGTCGGGGTTCTGGCGCAGCACCGCGCGGATCGCCAGGCCGAAGTCCGGCACGTCGATGCCGACCTCGCGCTGCTCGAACACGGACTTGTCGTCGGTGAACGTGTACTCGATCGGGTCCTCGATCGTCACGATGTGCCGGTCCATGTTCTGGTTGATCCAGTTCAGCATCGCCGCCATCGTCGAGCTCTTGCCCGAGCCGGTGGCGCCGCACACGAGCAGGATGCCGTCCTTGTTCTGCGACAGCTTGACCAGCGTGGGGGCGTCGAGGTTGAGCTCCTCGAACGTCGGCGGCCGGCTCTTGATGTACCGGAAGACCATGCTGGCGGTGCCGCGCTGGCGGAAGCCGTTCACGCGGAAGCGCCCGACGTCCTCGGCGGAATAAGCGTAGTCCACCTGGCCGTCGCGCTCCCACAGGTCCATGAAGTGCCGCGGCACGGTCGCGGCGATGAAGCCCTGGACGTCCTGCCCGGTCAGCGGATCCATGTCGACCGGCTTGAGCCGGCCGCTGATCCGGATGCAGGCGGGTTTGTTGGACTTGATGACGATGTCGCTCGCGTTGTTTTCGACCGCGAGTCTGAGGACTTCGTGGAAGAGTTCGACAGGTTCCATGGGCGGATGGGTTGGGGCTCGCCTTAAGAAAGATTGTGCATTTTCTAGGGGGGTCTGCTTTGTTCAGCAAGCTACATTCCGGTTTTTCCCGCCACCATGAAGCCACGCCCGCTCACCGGCACCCTGACCGCGCTGGTCACGCCCCTGCGCCGCCAGCAGGTCGCGTACGAGGATCTCCGCGCCCTGGTTGAAATTCAGGTAAAAGCCGGGATCGACGGCCTGGTGCCCGTGGGGTCCACCGGCGAATCGTCCACCCTCTCGCACGCGGAGCACCTCGACGTGATCCGCTGCGTCATCGAGGCGGCGCGCCGCCGCGTGCCGGTGGTCGCCGGCGCGGGTTCGAACTCCACCGCGGAGGCAGTGGCGTTGGTCAAGGGCGCGCACGCGGCCGGCGCCGACGCGATGCTGGTGGTGGCGCCCTACTACAACCGGCCGACCCAGGAGGGTCTGTTCCGGCACTTCGCCTCCCTCGCAGAGGCGACGGACCGTCCGCTGATCCTGTATTCCATCCCGAGCCGCTGCGGCGTGGAGATCGGCGTGCCGGTGGTGGCGCGCCTGCGGGCGAAGTACCCGCACGTCGCCCACATCAAGGAGGCCGGCGGCTCCGTCGACCGCGTCGACCAGCTCAAGCAGGCCCTGGGCGGCGACCTCGTCGTCCTCAGCGGCGACGATTCCCTCACCCTGCCGTTCATGGCGGTCGGCGCGGAAGGCGTGATCAGCGTCGCCTCCAACCTCCTGCCGCGGGAACTGGCGCAGCTCAGCCACCTGGCGCTGGCCGGCGACTTCCGCAAGGCCGCGCGGCTCCACCGCCGGCTCTACCCGCTGTTCAAGGCGCTGTTCATCGAGACCAACCCGGTGCCGATCAAGACCGCGATGGCTGACGCCGGCGTGATCGGTTCGCCGGAGGTGCGGCTGCCCCTCTGCGAGCTGTCCGCCGACAACCGCGCCGCGCTGCGCAAGGTCCTCGCCCCCTACCTCCGCTAGCCGCGCCCCCATGTACCTCTCGATCCTCCTTCATGGCGCCCGGGGCCGCATGGGCCGGGCGATCGCGGCGGTCGCCGACGAGCTGAGCGTGCAGGTCGCGGCGGCGGTGGATGTCGGGGACGATCCGGCGCCGGGCCTCGCGGCCTGCGACGTGATCGTCGACTTCAGCGCGCCGGCGGCGACGCCCGCGCTGCTGCAGCTCGCGGTGGCCCATCGCAAGCCGATCGTCATCGGCACGACCGGGCATACCGACGAGGGGCGATCGCTGCTGCGTTCCCTCGCCGCGCAGGTGCCGTGCGTGTGGAGCAGCAATTACTCCGTCGGAGTGAACGTCCTGTTCCACCTCACGCAACAAGCCGCGCACATTCTCCAGAGCGAATACGACGCCGAGGTCATCGAGATGCACCACCGGATGAAGAAGGACGCGCCCAGCGGCACCGCCGCGCGCCTGGCCGAGATCATCCTGCAGGAGCGCCACCTCAGCGCCGCCGCCCTGCGCCACGGCCGGCAAGGGATCACCGGGGAACGGCTGGTCGCCGAGGTCGGGATGCATTCCCTGCGCGGGGGCGACGTGGTGGGCGATCACACCGTCATCTTCGCGGGTCCCGGCGAGCGGCTCGAGCTGTCCCACAAGGCCTCGGATCGGGCGATCCTGGCCCGCGGAGCCCTGCGCGCCGCCCATTGGGTGATGAAACAGCCGCCGGGAGTCTACGACATGCAGGACGTCCTCGGGCTGAAGGACTGACGCGATGATCACGAGCATCCAGGGGACGCTGGCGGCCGCCTCGCCCCTCGTGGCGGTGGTGGAGGTCAACGGTCTCGGCTACGAAGTGAACATTCCCGTGACCACCGCCGAGCGGCTGCCGCCGGCCGGGAGCGCCGTCAAGCTGCACACGGTCGCCGTCTACCGCGAGGACGCCCAGTCGCTCTACGGGTTCGTCACGGTCGAGGAGCGGGATTTCTTCCGGCTGCTGATCGAGAAGGTGACCGGCGTGGGGCCGAAGCTCGCGCTGAGCATCATGAGCCGCCTGTCGCTGCCGCTGCTGCAGGCCGCGATCGCCAGCGGCGACACGGGCGCGCTGGCCCGGTGCCCCGGCATCGGCCGGAAGACGGCGGAACGCCTGGTGGTGGAGCTGAAAGGCCTGTTCGCCGTCCCGGGCACGGGCGCCGCGGTCGCGGCCGGCCCGGCGGCCGCCGGGCTCCCGCCGGAGGCGCCGAACGCCCAGCGCGATGCCGTGATGGCGCTCGTGGCCCTCGGCTACAAGATTCCCGACGCCGACAAGGCGGTGCGTCAGGCCGGGCTCGCCCTCGGACCCTCCGCCACCACGGAGCAGCTCCTCAAGAAGGCGCGGGGATGAAAAAAGGCGCGCTTGGGGCGCGCCTGGATATCGAGGCGGCACCGGCCGCGCGTGGGCGGATCAGCGCGGGACTTGGTAGGCCGTCATCTCTTCCTTGCCGTCGGCCGACCGCCGCACGC
>JBAIXJ010000113.1:0-1709 GCA_037916645.1 Opitutales bacterium
TAAACGTTGCCGTCCAGCCGGTCGACCTGGGGCCGAGTCAGCCGCCCGCACAGCGGCTTGGTCTGCTCGAAACGCAGGAGCGGCTTCGTGAAGCCTGGGCCGGCCACCAGCAGGTTGCCGACGAAAATGTGGCCCTCGCGGTGCTCGATGTCCGGCCCAGTCGCCGGATGCCAGCCGAAGTGGTCGTTCACCGCGCTGCGGTCCGTGCGCTCGATCGAGGCCACCGTGTTGAACAGGGTGTTGTGGTAGACCTGGACGTTCGAGCTGTTGAGGACCCGGATGCCCTTGTCGCAATTGACGAAGACATTGCCGGCGCAGATCGCGCCCTTGGAGATCTCGAAGAAGAAGCCGTCGAGGGCGCCCTCGACCCAGTTGTCGACGAACACGCCGTCGACATTGCCGACGTCGTACCAGATGCCGTTCGAGTACGGCTGGTCGATGACGAGGTTGTCGCGGCAGGTGACGCGGTGGGTCTGGTTGAAGATCTTCACCCCGGAGGGATAGTAGCCGGTGATTTGTTCAATGTTGTTCCGGCGAAAGATGTTTTTCTCCAGCAGGCAGTCCGACGAGGCGAGAAGGTAGACGCCCTCGGTGCGGGTGTCGCTGACGAGGCAGTGCCGCATGGTGAACCTGTCGCCGCGGAAATACCCGGCCACGCGCGAGCAGAAGGTGATGGTGACGTTCTCGAGCGTCGTCCCGACCACGTCCTTGCCGAAGGTGGCGGGGTCGGCCGGACCTTCCGGCTCCTTGCCCTCGATCTCGATGGCCCGGTAGGCGTACTGGGTGAACGTGAGTCCGCGGATCACGGGTCCCCGGCCATCGGAGTTTTTCCCGTGGCACGGCCCGGTGGTGCGGAGGAGCCCGCCGTCGTGGGCGGTGATCTCGACGAGGTGCTGGGCCGGATCGACGCCGAGGTAGACCTGCTTCGCGGCATAGTCGATGTAGTAGGAATGGGCGTCGATGTCGCCTTCCCAGCCGACGGCGTGGAGGAGTTCGCCGTCGACGAACACCATGTCGTTGTTGAAACGCCACGGCGGGGTCTTGCGCCCCTCGCGCTGGCGGCGCCACCAATCCTGGGCCACCGAGGGGTACAGATGCGTCCAGCTCGTGCGCCAGAGACCGTTGGGCTGCGCCACCCAATCCTTGGCCACCAGCGTGCCCTTGAGCACCGGCTGCTCATCGGCGTACGGCTGAAGCGTGATGCCCTGATTCAACTTGAGGTCGCCCGTGCGGTAGACGCCCCCGCGCAGGATCACGGCGTCGCCAGTCACCGCGCGCTCGATCGCGCTCTCCAGCGTGGTCGGCTGCGCGAGCGTCGCGCCGGTCGCCTCGGCCCGGCCGTCGGGCGCCACGTAGTAGACATGGGCGGCGTCGGCCGGCACCGCGTAGGTCTGCGCGACCGGGCCGTACGGACCGCCCGAGGGCTGGGCGGCCGCCGGCATCGGGACAAGGTGCGCGGCGAGCAGGAGGCTGCCGGACAGCAGGAGGCGACGGAAAGAGGAGGCGGGGCGGGTGGTCATGGGATCGGGTGGGTGCGGAACGATCGCGGAATGGCGGGAATCCTGACAAGCGGGAAGCCCGCGCGCCAATCCTTCCGCGGTGCTAACGGTAGAGCAACCCGGGCGCAACCTTGACTCCCGGTGGTGGTCTGCAATTTTCGCGGTTGGCCGCAGCCGCATCCCCGGAAGTGGGATCGGGCGGCTCCGAGT
>JBAIXJ010000114.1:0-1515 GCA_037916645.1 Opitutales bacterium
GGTGAGGCCGGGATTGGCATGTTCGAGCTTCCGCCATTCGTCCTGCCGCTTCGAACGCTCCCTGGTCGCCGTCCGGGAGGCTCGGAGCGCCGCCACCAGCAGCCCTGACCCGGCCAGCAGGCTCGCCGCAAAGGCACAGGCGACGCCGACCAACACCGTGTTACGCATCCGCGAAGCCATGGTTCACCTCAGGGCAGAAGTCCGGAGGCCAGCTCCAACGTGACGGTGCAGCGCAGCACCCCGGGCTGCCCCGCATCGAAGCGCTCGTCCATCACGGCGGCCACATACGAGGAGGCGCGCAATTCCTCCAGGAGGGCCTTCGCCCGCCGATAGGCCCCGTCGCCGGGCGGATCCAGCGCGTGGTCCGGATCGAACAGGCATGCCGCGAGGAGCAGCCGTCGACCCGCGGCCGGTGGGCGGGCCGCAGCGCCATCCTTCGCCTTCACAGGATCCGACTTCTGACGCGCGGGCTCGGCGTCCCCGGTGGGGATGAGCTGCAAACGCTCGAGCCATGCGTCCTCGGTTCTCGCGAGGCGTTCCTGCAGCTCGGCCGCGAATCCGGCCCACGCCGTCCGCGCGCTGGCGAGCCGCCGCAGCGACATGATCCGGCTGTTGGCCGCCTGCAGGTCGGCCAGAGCCGCGCGCTGCTGCGCCTCCAGGCGCCGGAGAGCGGCGGTCTTCGCGGCCAGGGCCGCGCCGGTGCGCTGATCCTCCCGGGTGAGCGCCTGCACCTGGCGGATCGAGGCGCCCAACCCGGCGAGCGTGATCAGCCCCGCCGCCGCAATCCCCATCCACCAGCGGCGCACGAAAGCCGCGCCACGCGCCCCGGGCGGCAGGAGGCTCGCCGCCGATTGCGACCCGGCCGCGCATTGCCCAAGCAGCTCAAGATCCGTCCGGTGGGCTTCCTCCAGCGTCCACCGCCCCGCCCCTCCGGCGTCACCCGCGTCCGCTTCCCGCGGACGCTCTGCCCCCAGTTCGACGCGCAGACTCAGCCGCCGGGCCAGAAACGTCGGCGAATTGCCCAGGAGCGAACCCCCGCCCACCAGGCGCAGAATCGTCGGCCGGCGTCCCTCGCCCTCGGGGCAGATGCCGGCCAACGAGCGGAGAATTTCGCCGTCGAACCGGCGGATGAACTGGTCGGCGGCCAGCTGCACCGCCATCTCCTCGGCTTGGCCGGCGCCGGCATCAGGCGTGCCGGCCCGGAATCCCCGCTTGAGCAATTCCGCCTGCTCCGGGCTCGCGCCCAGGCGTTCCGCGATGTCCCGCGTCACGTCGTCGCCCCCCAGCGCGAGCGTGCGGGCAAAGAAGCCGCTTCCCCCGACGAGGATCAACTGGGTGGACCGCGCACCGATCGCGGCCACCAGCTCCGCCGGGGCCGGCTGGCGGCGGACGGGAATGCCGGCGCGCAGCACCAGCCACGCGGGCAGGACCAGGCGCGCCCAGAGGCCCGCCCGCCGCAGGCCGGCGCAAAGGGCGGTGACGGTCGCCGTGCGGGCGGCGGTGATCGCAACCTCC
>JBAIXJ010000115.1:0-1562 GCA_037916645.1 Opitutales bacterium
CCGCCAAGGTGAAACCCGGCGGCACGCTGAAGCTCCGGGCGCCCCAGGAGCCGGGCACCTACTACGAGGTGCGCTACGTCCTGGGTCGCGGCCCGCGCGTGCTGGCGAAGGTGTCCATCACGATCGAAGCGCCGTAGCGGACCAGAAGCCAGATCCCAGAAGCCAGCTTGCCGCGCCATAGCCCGAAGGGCGACGGCGGGAAGTCAGCCGCCTTCGCTCCTCGTTGGAGCTATGGCGAGCCAAGGAGGCCAGCTTGCCACGCCGTAGCGCTTGAGCGTAGGCGGGAGGTCAGCCGCCTTCGCCCATTCGGCTTCGCTCAGGGCTTCGGCGCGCTAAGGAAGTCAGAGGTCAGCGGTCAGAAGCCAGAGGCAGCAGTCAGAGGCCCGCTGCCAGGCGATAGCCTCCTCAATCTGGAGGACGGCGGGCCATCGCCGCCGGCCGGAGCGCGCGGTGCGATATTTGGGTTGGCGTTGTCAGGCTGCAATTCATCATGCCGAGGCTCGTGACGCGAGCGCGCGTGAACAGCGATTCCCCCTCTGCCGCGGCCAGACATTTCCATCCCGGCGCCCTGCTGCTGCTGGGCGTCGCGGGCGCGGTGGCGCTCGCCCAAGCCGGCGAGCGAATGGACCTGGGACGCCTGCCGACCGGTGCCGCGGTCGCGTTCGTCCGGGACGCCAACCGCGAGTGGGGAATCGAGATCCAGGGAGAGACCGCCCCGGGGCTCCGGCAGTCGCAGCCCGCACGGCTTGAGGTGTACCGGACGGACGGGGATATCCGCCAGCTGGCCGCGGGGTACCGCACGGTCGAACGATCGGCCAACGGGGCGGAGGCGACCGCGGTCATCGCCGATGGCGACCAGGTCGTCTTCCGGGTGCTGGACTCCTGGAGCCTCGACGGGGCGGTGCTGTCGGTGCGCCGGACGGTTGACGTCGCCGGCAGTGCGCCGGGCGGCTTCGACTCGTCCGTCGGGTTTGCCGTCGACTCCTCGGTGAGCTGGAACGACCTGCAGTGCCTCGCTCCCGGCGCGTTGTATGGCGACCCCACCTACGACGGCGACCGTTCGCCCGGCGGCACGCTGAACTATGCGGCCCGGCGCTTTCTCCTGCGGGAGGATATGCTGCCGGCCCCCCTGTTCGCGCTCTCCTTCCGCGGCGGCGCCTCGGTTGCGATGCTGGACCCGGCGCCGCGTGGCGACTCGACCCTGGAGGAAACCAAGCTCGCCGAGGCCGTGATGATCGACGCCCGGTTTCAGTTCGGGGCGCTGGGCGCCTGGCAGGCCGAAGGCGGCCCGGTCGAATTCGGTTTCCGCTTTCCTGGCACCGCGAGCCTCTATGCGCCCGGAGGCGACGCGCCGCCGAAATGGTTCCGGCGCTATCATCCGATCACGCCGGGCGTGGCGCAGCGCTACGCGGTGAGTTTTCGGTTCGGGCAGAACCAATCGTTTCGCGAAGTCACCCGCGACTCGTGGCGCTGGGCGTGGCACACCCTCCATCCCGCCGTCGTCCCCATCGACGTGGAACAGATGCGCCGCGTGCTGCTCGACCACCTCGAGGCCCAGGCCG
>JBAIXJ010000116.1:0-3504 GCA_037916645.1 Opitutales bacterium
CGCCGTGCATCAGCTCGCGGGTCACCCGGGCGTGGTGCAGCGTCGCGAACGGCAGGGCGCCGCGGCGCCGGGCGGAGCGGATGAGCGCCACCACGACGGCGTCGGGCACGTCGAAGGCGTCGATCAGGACGCGCTCGCCCTTTTTCAGCTCGGTCGAGAAGCCGGTCAGCAGATCGGCCAGTTGGTCAAATCGGGGATCGGTCAGCATGCCGCCAACACAGCGCCGGCGGCGCGGCGCCGCAAGGGCAAAGGCGTGACGGCGCCGACCGGCCCGCGGTTTGTGGGCCACCCGCTTCGAGGTCGATTGCTGTAGGCAGCCAGCTTGCTGGCGCCGATTGGAAATCCTGGTGTATGGCGCGAGCGAGCTCGCCGCCTACAATGATCGACACCCGACGGGCCAAACAAACCGTCGCGGACCACTCACTTCGCCGGCTCCATCGGCGGGCGGCTGTTGTGCTCGGGGAAGCAGATCCGCGACACCGCCTCGTCGAAGTCCGCCGCGCCCCGGATGATCTCGATCTCGAGGCGCAGGTAGTACAGCGGCAGCGGGAACTGGAAGTTCTCCTTGATCCGCACGGCGTCCTTCTCGGTCGTCACGAGGAACTCGAGGCCGGCCGCCTTCGCCTCCCGGAACACGAGGTCGAGGTCCTCCTGGGTGAAGCGGTAGTGGTCGAGAAAGCGTTTTGTGTAGAGGAGGTTGGCGCCGAGCGCGCGCAGGTGAAACTCGAAGCTCTCCGGGGTCGCGATGCCGCTGAAGGCGCCGACGCGCCGGCCCTGCAGGTAGCCGAGCGCCTGCCGTCCGGTCGCATCCACGCGCTGGAGGTGCTTCGGCCGGTGCGCGCATTCGATGATGTCCACGCCCGGATTGTGCCGCTGGATGAGCTCCTCGAGCTCCGGGTCCCGGCGGCCGTTGGACTTGGTGAGAAAGATGTAGGAGGCGCGGCGCAGGTGCTTGATCGGCTCGCGCAGCACGCCGCGCGGCAGGAGCTGGCCGTTGCCGAAGGGGTTCGTCGTGTCGACGAGGAGCAGGTTCAGCCGGCCCTTGAGCGGCAGGTACTGGAAACCGTCGTCCAGCACCAGCGTGTCGCAGCCGAACCGCCGGATCGCGTACGCGCCCGCCTTCACCCGGTTCTTGTCGACCAGGACCACGACTCCAGGCAGGTTTCGCGCGAGCATGAACGGCTCGTCGCCCGCCTGCTCCGAATCCAGCAGCACGCGGGTGCCGTCGCTCACGATGCGCGGCGGCGGCTCCTCGGAATGCGTCAGGGCGTTCCACGCCCGCCGCCAGGCCGGCGGACGCTTGCTTTTGTAGCCGCGGCTGAGGATCGCGACCCTGCGTCCCCGGTCCGCCAGGGCCCGGGCGAACTTCTCCACCACCGGCGTCTTGCCCGTGCCGCCGACCGTGAGGTTCCCGACCACGACCACCAGGCAGCCGAGCGGCTGGTCGTGCAACAGGCGCTGCCGGTACAGCCACAGGCGCGACTGCACCAGGCCGCTGAACAGGAACGAAAGCCCGGTGAGAAATGCGCCGTAGATGGTCGCCGCGGTGTCCTCCCGCCGGCCGATGATGACGTCGATGGTGTACTGTTCGAACGCGTAATACTTTTTCTTCAGCCAGTGCAGCATGCGGGGGGCGAAATGGGGGGTTGACGTTCCGGGCGCCGTTTCGCTTCGTAACAGGTTTCCTACCGTCCGACCCGCGCCATGCAACTCAATCTGCTCAAGTCGAAAATCCACCGTGCCGAGGTCACCGACCTCAGCCTCAACTACGAGGGGAGTCTGGCGATCGACGCGGAGTTCATGGAGCGCGTCGGCCTGCGGGTGTACGAGCGCATCCTCGTCGGCAACATGGCGAACGGGGCGCGCTTCGAGACCTACGCCATCGCGGCGCCGGCGGGCTCGAAGACCATCAGCCTGAACGGCGCCACCGCCTTTCTCGGCAAGCGCGGCGATCTCCTCACGATCATGGCGTTCGCCGGGGTCGACGAGCGCGAGGCCGCCGGCTGGCAGCCCCGCGTGCTCGTGCTCGCGGACGCAAACCGCCGGGTCGTCAAGCAGACCGGCGGATGAGCACAGCGCGCCGCCAGCCCAGGCGGCACAGCACGGATCGCCTCGCTTCTTTCGCTTTTCTTCCCCGGCCTTTTTCCGTCACACTGCACCCTCCATGAGCTACAAACTGTACATCCCCGGCCCGGTGGCCGTTTCGGAAAAAACGCTGCGGGCGATGGCCCAGCCGATGATCGGCCATCGCAGCTCGGATTTCGTGGCGCTGTACCAGTCCCTGCAGCCCGGACTGCAGGCGTTATTCTACACCCAGGATCCGGTGTACCTCAGCACCAGCAGCGCCTGGGGCATGATGGAGGCGGCGATCCGCAACGTCGTGGCCAAAAAGGTCCTCACCTGCATGAACGGCGCGTTCTCGGACAAGTGGAACGACGTCGCCACCCGCTGCGGCAAGGCCGCCGGCGCGCTCAAATTCGAATGGGGCCAGCCGGTCGACCCGGAGGCGCTCCGCCGCGAGCTGGCCACCGGCCAGTACGACGCCGTCACGATCATCCACAACGAGACCTCCTGCGGCTGCATGACCGACCTCGCCGCGGTCATGGCCGTCGTCCGCCAGTTTCCCGAGGTCGTCTCGATCGTCGACACCGTGAGCTCGTTCAGCGCGCTCGCGATCAAAAAGGACGAGCTCGGCATCGACATCATGATCACCGGCTCGCAGAAGGCGCTCGCGCTGCCGCCCGGGCTGTCGCTGTGCTCGCCTTCGAAGCGGGCGCTGGCGCGCGCCGCCACCGTGCCCGGCCGCGGCTACTACCTCGACCTGCTCGAGTTCCAGGCGAACCACGAGAAGGGCATGACGCCGAGCACGCCCTGCATCCCGCACATCTACGGGCTCAAGTCGAAGCTGGAGGAGATCAACGCCGAGGGCCTGGCCAACCGCTACGCCCGCCACGCGCGGCTCAACCAGACCGTGCGCGCCTGGGGCCTCGCGAAGGGCTTCAAGCTCTTCCCGAAGGAGGGCTTCGGTTCCGTCACGCTCAACTGCTTCGTCAATACGCAGAACGTCGACCTTCCCGCGCTCATCAAAGTGCTCAAGGCGAAGCACGGGCTGGTGATCGACGGCGGCTACGGCAAGCTCAAGGGCAAGACCTTCCGCATCTCGAACATGGGCGACGAGACCGACGAGAGCATCGCCGCGCTGCTGAAGGCGCTCGACAGCGCCCTCGCCGAGACGCCGAAGCTCGCCGTCGCCTGAGGTCAGGCTGCGCGGGTTGACGCCCCCCACCGGACCCGGCCTTGCTCCGGGTCCGTCCAAGCCCCCTCGCGCGCGGGCGCGCACACGCGGGCACGCGCGCGGGCGCGCGCGTCTCGACAAAAGACGATTTTGAAAACTAGGGCTTGAAATCGGCGCCGGGGTGGCTAACCCGTTCCGGCCCATGAAGTCCCTCATTATCGCCGAAAAGCCCTCCGTGGCGCACGACATCGCCCGGGCGCTCGGCCGCA
>JBAIXJ010000117.1:0-1771 GCA_037916645.1 Opitutales bacterium
AGGTCCAGTTTCTGAAGGATCCGCTGCGTCTTCTCATCCAGATCGATCCTTTGGGACACCTGGTATGTAGCTTTTACTGAGAGAGAAATCTCTTCTGCAAGCCATCCGGACTATCCTGCGGGTTTCGGGGTGTCTCTTTCCCCCAGACCCGGAGGTGTCCCCATGGCCACTACGTGCCGTCCGAACCCGCGCCGACGCCGGCGCCCCGCCTCGCTCGCCAAGCCCTCGGGTTCCATCCACCCCAGGGTCCAGGCGGTCGGGCCCGAGCACTTCGGCATCGTCGCCGTCGATTGCGCCAAGGCCCGCTCCAAATGGATGCTCACCGACTTCTATGGTAACGTCCTCATCGAACCGACCCCCGTCGAGCACACCCGCCCGGGGCTCAACGACTTCACCGCCCGCATCCGCCGGGCCATGTCCGAGCACGACCTCCGCGACCTCGTCGTCGCCATCGAGCGCACCGGCAACTACCACCGTCCCATCAAGCGCGCCGCCTTAGCCGCCGGGCTCGAGGCCCGCGTCGTCCACCCCCTGGCCTCCCGCCAATTCCGGCTGCCCGCCGACCCCAACAACAAGACCGACGACACCGACCTCGCCGCCATCTGTCGGGCCGCCGTCAACGGCTTCGGCCTGCTCGATCCGGTCCTCGACGACGTCCACGCCGCGCTCCGGCTCCTGACCCGCCACCGCCGCGACCTGGTCCGCAAGAACGCGGCGCTGCGCAACCAGATCCATGTCGAGCTCGACGCCCTGTTCCCCGGCCTCGCCGCCGCCACCGGCGACATCTTCGACCACGAGCCGGCCCTGACGATCGCCCGCCACCTGGGCTCGGCCCGTGCCATCCGCGCCGCCGGCCTCGACGGCCTGGCGGCCCTGCTCAAGGCCGAGCGCGTCGCGTGCCAGCGCCGCAGCCTGGTCAAGATCCTCGCCTGGGCCGGCCGCGCCGCCGAGCCGGCGGGATGCACGGAGATTCACGAGAGGATCTTCTTGTATCTGGATGACGAGCGTCGCGCCCGCCTGCGGGCGATCCGGGCCCTGGAGGCCGAGGCGGCCTCGCTGCTGGCACGGACGCCGTACCTGCTGCTCCTGAGCTTCCCGGGGATCAACGTGGTCTCCGCCGCCGAGTTCGCCGGCGAGATGGGGCCGATCGCCAACACGCCGCGGGACGGCGCCATCACCGGGAGGGCCGGCCTCTACCCCGCGCGGTACCAGAGCGACGCGACCGATCACACCGGGCCGCTGGTGAGCCGTGGCAACCGGTCGCTGCGGTACGTGATCCTGCTGATCGCCGAGAACCTGCTGCGATGCAACGACCACTTCGGCGCCCTGGGGGCGGCCTGGCGGGAGGCCGGCGTGCCCCCGCGGGCGCGGGTCGTCCGCGCCGCCCAGCGGTTCTGCCGGATCGCCTACCAGATGGTGGCCGGCCGGCGGGTGTTCCGCCACCCGAGCTGCCGGGAGCGGCACTATATCCTCGAGAAGCTATTCATCTTCTATGGTGAACATGAAACACCGGCGGAACAGGTCCTGGGGGACCTGCGGGCGGCCGTGGAGTGGATCCCCGAGGCCGAGTACGCGGCGGAAGCCGCGCGGCTCCCGGCCCCTCGGCCGCCGGCGCCGGCGGGGCGCCCCCGCCCGGCGGGGCGCCCGCCGGCCTCGAACGGACGTCGCACCGGGCCGCGTCCGCTCGTCGCGATCCTGCCCGAGCTCCTGCTGCGACTGGGGGTGAACCTGGTAGAATCGAGCCCGTCAGGGGAGAGCGACCCCGCCTGAC
>JBAIXJ010000118.1:0-1609 GCA_037916645.1 Opitutales bacterium
TGCCCTGCCGAGCTACGCCTTCATCGCCTGGCACGGGCTGTTCACCGATCCGGCGCAGACCGGTCCCCTCGTCATCGGCGCGGCCGTCAGCCTCGTCCTGGCGCTGGCCGCCTCCGCGCTGGCCTACCGGCTCTTCATGCGGCGCGACTTCACCGACGCGGCTTACGACGGGTTCGGCCGCCGCGTTCTCGCGGGAACCGTGTTGCCACTTGCGACTCTGTTCGCGCTAGCCGTTGGGGTAATCGCCGGCGCCACGCCGGCCTCCGGCTCCGGAATCGACAGACCCAAGTTGGAGCGCTCCGTCGCGACGGCGTTCGCCCATCTGTACCGCGTGCAGACGGCAGAGCTGCATCGTCCCGCCGTCACGGAGACCGAACTCAGGACCAGCGCCTCCTGTGACAAGGGCGGTCCCCTGGTCGCGGATTCGGGACCGGGCAACGACTGGCGGTGTGTCGTGATGTGGCGGCTCCCGGGGTCCGCAGCGATTGGCTCGGCCATCTATCAGCTCGACGTCAACCCAAGCGGGCGGTATGTCGCCGACGGTGACGGACCACAGGAAGTCAACGGCTTTTTCCAAGTGCAGACCTCAACCGGGGATGCACCAAATCCGCTTTGGCAGTTCGACGGCTCCATCGATCTCTTGACCGCCGTATCACCGACATAGCCGGATCGCCGCATGCCGATCGCCGGAGCGAACACCGGATGACCGCGCCGCCTATGCTGCCCCCGCGCTAGCGTCCGCGGAATGAGAGCGTTGGTCACGGGCGGCGGCCGAGGCATCGGTGCGGGCATCGCGCGGGCGCTGGCGGGTGACGGCTGGGAGGTAGTTGTCGGCGCACGCAGTCGCCAGCAGGTGGAGGCGGTCGCGCAGGAGATCGGCGGCGAATGGGTGCAGGTGGATGTCGCCGATCGCGGCTCGGTCACACGCGCCGTCGCCGAGGCGGGCGAAATCGATCTGCTCGTAGCCAACGCCGGCATCTCTGACAATTTCGAGCGGCGGCCGTCCTGGGAGATCGACCCCAGCGACTGGTGGCGCGTCTACGAGGTCAACGTTCTCGGCGTGCACCTATGTTGCCGCGAGGTGATCCCGGGGATGCTGAAGCGCGGTGGCGGCCGCATCGCGATCACCGCGAGCGCCGCCGCCTACCTCCCGGGTGGCGACCACACCGCCTACCCACCGAGCAAGGCCGCGGTCTGTCGCTATGGCGAGACGCTGGCCAACGAACTGGCCGGCCGGATCCCCGTCTTCTTCTTCAGCCCCGGCCTGGTGCGAACCGAGATGACCGAGGGTGCGTTCCCGGAGGACGCGCCGTGGACGCCGCCGGAGCGAGCGCCGGAGCTCGTCCGCCGGCTCGCGACCGGACGCTACGACGCCCTTGCCGGACGGTACCTCCACGCCGAGCACGACGACGTCGACGCGCTGGTCCAGCGCATCGACGAGGTGCGCGAGCGCGACCTGAATGCGATCCGCCTCAGGAGATAGGAACGGCGGATTGGCTCCCGCGCGATCATCCCCGGGACGTCCTCGTGCCTCCTAAGTCGACCACGGTGGCCCAGCGACCGTGTCGGACTCACTGTGCGCCACCGCAATCATGGACGCCGAGCGGAA
>JBAIXJ010000119.1:0-2991 GCA_037916645.1 Opitutales bacterium
CAAATGTCCAGTAGTCGCCGCGCCGCTCGGCGCGGTTCACGCCCGGGTCGGCGGACTCCTTGCTCACGTTCACCTCGAGCACGTTGGCGGCGCCGACCTTCACCAGCGGCGTGATGTCGTAGTGGAACCGGTAGAACCCGCCCTGGTGCACGGGTCCGGCCGGCCGCCCGTTGACCATCACCGCGGCATCGGTCATCACGCCGTCGAACACGAGCCGCACCACCCGTCCGCGCCATTCGGCCGGGACGGTGAACGTCGTGCGGTACCGGCCCTGCTCCTTCGGGATCTGCGGATCGTCGTCGGGATGCCCGCGGCGCCAAGTGCCGTAGTAATAGGTGCCGAACCCTTGCTGCTCCCAGCACGACGGCACCGGGATCTTCCTCCAGACGCCGCTGTTCCGTCCGGCTGTGCAGTAGAATTCCCACGGCACGGCGTCCTCCGGTCCAGTGCCCGAGAGGTACTGGACCTGGGTTTCGGTCGGCGCCGGCGCGGGGGTCGCCATCCCGGTAGCCTGCGTCATGACCGGGGCCAACGCGAGCGGCAGAAGGACAAGATCGGCTCGGAGCTTCATCACGTCACCATTCAATCCTCCGTTGCTCGGGCGGTAAACGCCGAATCCAGTGGACGGTTCGATTCCGGCTTTCGGACGATGCCCCCGAAGCCGGAACCATTCGGTCCAACCGCGGATATCGCGGATCAGCGCGGATGATTTCAGAGGCAGAACTGGAGATGATTCACCCGCGTCTTTGTCTCACCAGAAAGTGAGTCTCCGCCCCAAAGGTCGATGTCATCGACCTCCGATTGATCCGCGTCAATCCGCGTGATCTGCGGTGAAGCTATGCGCGGGGCGCCCCATGCCGCCGCGGCTCCTTCCGCCGGCGCCACCCGGCCCCGGAATTTGACTTTCCCGGCAACGCGAGTGCATTGCGGCAGCGGCCCAGGTCTCCGGCGGTTTTCGCACTCCCGCCCGGTTGCGTTGGGCCGTTACCCCCTACCCCCCGCGAACTGCGCGTGATGTTCACGTGATTATTTCAAACGCCTTCAAGTCGCTGGCGATGGGCGGACCATTGCTGGGACTCGGGATCGGGACCGTGCTCGCAGCAGACACCGCCCCATCCTGGCCGCCCCCCCGACTGTCCGACACCGGGCTGTATCGCGACCTGCCAACGCGCACCATCGCCGACGGCATCCGGCCCTACTCGCCCCAATATCCGCTGTGGACCGACGGCGCCACCAAGCTGCGCTGGGTGTCCCTGCCCGCCGGCAGCACCATCGACGCCAGCGATCCCGATGCCTGGTGCTTCCCGGTGGGCACGCGATTCTGGAAACAATTCTCGTTCGGGGGGCGGCCCGTCGAGACGCGGTACATCGAGAAGACGGGCGACGGCACCTGGATCTTCGCGTCCTACGTCTGGAATTCGGACCTGAGCGACGCGACGCGGGCGCCAGCCGACCGGGGTCTGCCGAACTACGCCGAGATTGCGCCCGGCGTGCGGCACAGCATCCCGTCGGTTTACGACTGCAAGGCCTGCCACGAGGGAACGGGGCGGGACTCGGTGCTCGGCTACAATGCACTGCAACTCTCGTCCGCTCGCGATCCGCTCGCGCCCCACGCCGAGAAGGAG
This sequence comes from Opitutales bacterium, assembly GCA_037916645.1. Taxonomy (GTDB): domain Bacteria; phylum Verrucomicrobiota; class Verrucomicrobiia; order Opitutales; family Opitutaceae; genus Fen-1467. The sequence goes on from JBAIXJ010000119.1 coordinate 1,626, forward strand.
CCGGAGAACAGCCTGAATCTCGCGGCCCTGCTCCGGGAGAACCGGCTGAAGAACGCGCCCGCATCGTGGCGCACGGCCCCGCCCGTGATCGTGGCCCCCACGCCCCGGGCCCGGGCCGCGCTCGGCTATCTTCAGGGCAATTGCAGCTTCTGCCACAACGACCGGGACCCCGTGTCGTCCGTCGGGATGTCGCTGCGCGCCAGCCTCGCGGCGCACAGCGTGTTTGATGAGCCGGCCATGCGCACCGCCGTCGGCGTCCCCAGCAAGTTCCAGATCCGCGGCCTTCCGCCGGGGACCAGCCTGCGCCTCGCGCCCGGCGACCCCGCCCGCAGCGCGGTGCTGGTACGCATGCGTTCGCGTGACGGGATGAGCCAGATGCCGCCCCTGGGGACGAAGCTGGTCGACCAAGACGCCGTGGCCCTGATCAGCGCCTGGCTGCGCGAAGATCTTCCCAGCGCGACGGCACCGAAGCCGCCGGCCGGCGGTTCCTGATTTTTCCCCGCACCCCAACCCCAATCCAAGGAATACAAAGCCATGCAGAGACTCATTGCGATCACCGGTGGCATCCTGGCGCTGGTCGCCGCACCCGCGCTCAACGCGGCCGACATGAAAGCCGACGCGAAGAAGGAGGCGCAGATCAAGCTGGGTGAACACCTGGTGAAATCGATCGGCTGCGCCGACTGCCATTCTCCGAAGCTCATGGGCCCGAACGGCCCCGAGCCGGACCCGAGCCATTTTCTCTCCGGGCACCCGGCCGATCAGAAGCTGCCCCCGGCGCCGCCGGCCATGGGTCCGTGGATGATCGCCGCCGCCGGCGACCTGACGACCTGGTCCGGCCCTTGGGGGACCAGTTTCACGCGCAACCTCACTCCCGACAAGGAGACGGGGCTGGGTGATTGGACCGAGCAGAACTTCATCGATACCATCCGCAGCGGCCGGCGGCTGGGCAAGGGTCGCCCCCTGCTCCCGCCCATGCCGTGGCAGCCCTTCTCCAACCTCACGGATGACGAACTGAAGGCCATCTACGCCTACCTGCGGACGATCCCGGCGATCAAGAACCCGGTGCCGGAGCCGATTCCGCCGGCCGCCCCGCCGGGACAGCCGAAAAACTGAAGCCCGGCGGCGCCGGGATAGAACCGGCGAATGATGGGATGCTCTTCGGCCTCCGCTGGCGCCAGCGCCGCGGGCACGCGCTGCGCGGAGCTGCCCGACCGCGTCGCGGCGTCGGGCATCCTCCGTCGCCCGCAATTTCTGCTGACTTCCAAGTGGCGGGCGCCATGGTGGGGAACATTCCAGCCGCCCTGGCTGCCGCTACCCCCTCGGGCTTCAGGGCGGGAGCCGATCATCCCATCTCCGGAAAGGAGCC